>JBLIZX010000049.1:0-2290 GCA_048860285.1 Macromonas sp.
TTTTAGGAGATGATCACCATGAAGGATCTGGGAAGGATTCGGCGGTTGTTTTATCGGGATGGCCTGTCGCTGTCCGAGATTTCGCGGAAGACGGGGTATAGCCGGAACACCGTCAAACGTTGGTTACGGACACCGGAAGGGGCGGAGCCGAAGTACGAACGGCAGAACCCGAACATCAAGATCGCGCCGTATGCGGCGCGCCTGATCAAGGCACTGGAAACGGATGCCCGTCGCCCGAAACGGGATCGGCGCACAGCACTGAAACTGTTTGGCGAATTGCAGGCCGCCGGATTCACCGGCACCTACTGCCGGGTCACCGAATTCATCCGGCGCTGGCGGGCCGATGGGGGTGCAGCCGTCAGTAAAGCCTTCGTTCCGCTCCACTTCGAGTTGGGCGAAGCCTTCCAGTTCGACTGGAGCGAAGAGCACCTGGTCATTGGCGGCGTCTGGCGGAAGATTCTCGCCTCACATCTGAAACTCTGTGCCAGTCGGGCCTTTGTCGTTCAAGCCTACCCGACGCAAGGTCACGAGATGCTGTTCGATGCCCACACCCGCTCGTTTGCGGCGCTGGGCGGCATTCCCCGGCGCGGCATCTACGACAACATGAAGACGGCCGTGGATAAGGTGCAGAAAGGCAAATCCCGCATCGTCAATTCGCGATTCTCGGCGATGGCCTCGCATTACCTGTTTGATCCGGATTTCTGCAATGTCGCCAGCGGCTGGGAGAAAGGCGTTGTCGAGAAGAACGTCCAGGATAGTCGGCTGCGGCTCTGGCAGGATGCCGGTAAGGAACGGTTCAGTTCGTTCACCGAACTGAACGTTTGGCTGCTCGAGCGCTGCCGGGGGCTGTGGCAGGAATTGCGTCATCCCGAGTACGCCGATCTGACGGTGGCCGAGATGCTCGAACACGAACAACCGAGCCTGATGCCGATGGTCGCACCGTTCGATGGCTACGTTGAAACTCTGGGCAAGGTCTCCAGCACCTGCCTGGTGACGCTGGATCGCAACCGCTACTCGGTACCGTGCGAACTTGTGGGCCAGGCCGTCAGCCTGCGTCTTTATCCAGAGCGGATCGACATTGTGGCGCACGATACTCGGGTGGCCAGTCATCCCCGCAACTTCAGTCGCCAGCAAACCCTCTACGACTGGCAGCACTACATTCCGCTGATTGAACGAAAGCCCGGTGCCTTGAGAAACGGTGCGCCGTTTGCCGACATGCCGGAACCGTTGCAACGATTACGCAACTTGCTCCTGCGCCGGGAAGGTGGGGATCGGGTGATGGCCAAAGTGCTGTCAGCGATTGCGCAGTTTGATCTGGAAGCGGTACTGGTCGCCGTCGATCTGGTGCTGGAGTCCGGCCTACCCAGTGCCGAGCACATCGAGAACATGCTCAACCGCCTGAAGTCGGGTCCCATGCCGCCACCGGTGGAAACGCCACTCACCCTCAGCGAAGTGCCGATTGCCGATACTGGCCGCTATGACCGCTTGCGTACCGAGGTGACTGATCATGCGTGAGCTGATGAGCGAGTTCAAGGAACTGCGTCTGCACGGCATGGCCGGTGCGTGGGAGGAACTGACAGCCAACGGTGGCAGCCGTGTCGAAGCCTCCCGCTGGCTGATCGAGCATCTACTGCAAGCCGAGCATACGGATCGCGTGATGCGTTCGATTGGCTATCAGATGCATGCGGCCCGCTTCCCGGTACATCGTGATCTGGCCGGATTCGACTTCGAGCAATCGAAAGTGGATCAGAAGCTGATCCGGCAACTGGCCAACCTCTCCTTTGCCGAGGAAGCCCAGAACGTCGTGTTCATTGGCGGTACGGGCACCGGCAAGACGCACCTGGCCACGGCGCTGGGTGTCTCGGGCATCACCCATCACAGCAAACGGGTGCGTTTCTTCTCGACAGTCGATCTGGTCAATGCGCTGGAACAGGAGAAGGCTGCCGGCAAAGCCGGGCGGATTGCCTTGGGGCTGCTGCGCATGGATCTGGTGATTCTCGATGAGCTGGGCTACCTGCCATTCAGTCAGGCCGGTGGGGCCTTGCTGTTCCACTTGCTGTCGAAACTCTACGAGCACACCAGTGTGATGATCACGACCAATCTGACCTTCGCCGAATGGCCGAGCGTCTTTGGCGATGCCAAGATGACGACCGCCTTGCTCGACCGGCTGACGCATCACTGCCATATCGTGGAAACGGGCAACGAGTCGTTTCGCTTCCGGCACAGCACGGCCACTGCCAAGTCGAGGATCAAGGCACGGGAGCAGAGCAAGCGGGGAAATCCACCCGAA
>JBLIZX010000050.1:0-3155 GCA_048860285.1 Macromonas sp.
GCGCACGTGGTGTTGACCAGCGACAACCCGCGCACCGAGCCGCCGCTGCAGATCCTGGCCGACATGCGCGCTGGCCTGTCCCACCCCGGTGCCGCCTACACCGAGCCCGACCGCGCGCTGGCCATTGCCCAGGCCGTGGCACAGGCCGCGCCCGCCGACGTGGTGCTGCTGGCAGGCAAGGGCCACGAGAACTACCAGGAAGTGCTGGGGGTGCGCCAGCCTTTCTCCGACCTGGCGCTGGCCCGTGCTGCGCTGCAGCAGCGCCTGCAGCCGACCCCGAAAGGTAGCACGTGAACGATGTGATGGCCCTGTTGCCGGTGTTGACCGGTGCCCGCCCCGTGGGGTTGCCCGCTGCCGGGCCCATCGCGGCACAGCGCGTCCACACCGACACCCGTACTTTGCGCCCAGGCGATGTGTTCGTGGCACTGCGCGGCGAACGCTTTGACGCGCACGACCACCTGGCCGCTGCGCGCGCCGCCGGTGCCGTGGCGGCGGTCGCCGAACGTGGGCTGGCCCAGGCTGGACTCCCCGGTGTGGAAGTGCCCGACAGCCGTGCTGCCCTGGGCGAGCTGGGCCGCTTGTGGCGCGAACGTTTTACCTTGCCCCTGATCGCCGTGACCGGTAGCAATGGCAAGACCACCGTCACGCAAATGGTGGCCGCCATCTTGCGTGCGGCGGTAGGCGATGCGGCCACCTTGGCCACGCAGGGCAATTTCAACAACGACATCGGCGTGCCCTTGACCTTGCTGCGCCTGCGCCCCGAGCACCAAATGGCGGTGTTGGAGTTGGGCATGAACCACCCTGGTGAAATTGCCACATTGGCCGCGCTGGCCCAGCCCACGGTGGCACTGGTGAACAACGCGCAGCGCGAACACCAGGAATTCATGGCCACGGTCGAAGCTGTGGCGTACGAGAACGCCGCCACTTGGGCTGCCTTGCCCGCCAATGGCGTGGCGGTGTTCCCGTCGGACGACACCTACACCCCGTTGTGGCGCACGCTGGCGCAAGGCCACCGCACCCTGACCTTTGGTGCCGATGCAGCCGCCGATGTGACCGGCACCGCCCTGTGGCAGGGCGATGCTTGGCAACTGCAAATCCAGACCCCGCTGGGCGCGGTGCAGACTGTGTTGCACGTGGCGGGTCGCCACAACGTGCGCAACGCCTGGGCCGCCACCGCAGCGGCCTTGGCCGCCGGTGTGCCGTTGTCGGCGGTGGCCCAAGGCCTGTCGGCGTTTGAGCCGGTCACGGGGCGTTCCCGTGCCTTGCCTTTGGCGTGGCCCAGCGGCCAGCGCACCACCTTGGTGGACGACAGTTACAACGCCAACCCCGATTCGGTGCGCGCGGCCATCGACGTATTGGCCGATTTGCCCGGTCCGCGCCTGCTGCTGCTGGGCGACATGGGTGAGGTGGGCGAGCAAGGGCTGGCTTTCCACCGCGAGGTGCTGCAACACGCCCGCGACTGTGGCATTGAACACGTGTGGACGACCGGCCCATGGTTGGCGCAAGTTCATGCCGCTGAACCCGATCTGGCCCGTTACTGGCCCGACTGGAACGACCTGAACGCCGCCACCTTGGCGTTGGCCCCGGCGCTGGGCAGCGTGTTGGTCAAGGGCTCGCGCTTCATGCGCATGGAGCGGTTGGTGCAAGCATTACAGGCCCTGGCCGCGCCGCCCGTACAACAAGAAGAAGGAGTGCAGCATGCTGCCTAGTTTGGCCTTGTGGTTGCAAGGCTTGGGCCCCGAGTGGGGCTTTTTGCGCGTTTTTCAGTACCTGACCTTCCGCGCTGTGATGGCGGCCATGACCGCGCTGTTGGTGGGCATTGGGGCGGGGCCGTATTTCATCCGGCGCTTGACCGCGCTCAAAATTGGCCAGCCGGTGCGCGAGTACGCCATGCAAACGCACCTGGTCAAAAGTGGTACGCCCACCATGGGCGGGGTGCTGATCCTGTTTGCCATTGCGCTCTCCACCCTGTTGTGGTTCGACTGGAACAACCGTTTTGTCTGGGTCGTGTTGGTCGTCACGCTGGGTTTTGGGGCCATTGGCTGGGCGGACGACTGGCGCAAGGTGGTACACAAAGACCCCGAAGGCATGCGTTCGCGCGAAAAGTACCTGTGGCAATCGTTGATTGGGTTGCTGGCGGCGTTTTACTTGGTGTTTGCCATCTCGGGCCATTCCAATGCCAGCGTCTGGGCACTGTTCCTGAGTTGGGTGGATTCTGGCTTTGCGCTCAATATGCCGACCCAGGCTGGGCTGATGGTGCCGTTTTTCAAGGAAGTCAGTTACCCGTTGGGCGTGCTGGGCTTTGTGGTGCTGACCTATCTGGTGATTGTGGGAGCCAGCAACGCGGTCAACCTCACCGACGGGTTGGATGGCTTGGCCATCATGCCGGTGGTGTTGGTGGGTACGGCGCTGGGTATTTTTGCCTACGTGACCGGCAATGCGGTGTTTGCCAAGTATTTGTTGTTGCCCTACATTCCAGGCTCGGGTGAGCTGCTGATTTTTTGCGGTGCTATGGCCGGTGCTGGGTTGGCCTTCCTGTGGTTCAACGCGCACCCGGCCCAGGTCTCCATGGGCGATGTGGGTGCGCTGGCGCTGGGTGGCGCGCTGGGTACCATTGCCGTCATCGTGCGCCAAGAGATCGTGTTGGCCATCATGGGCGGTATTTTTGTGGTGGAGGCGCTGTCGGTGATGGTGCAGGTGAGTTATTTCAAATACACCAAGAAAAAGTACGGTCAGGGGCGGCGCATCTTGAAAATGGCCCCGCTGCACCACCATTTTGAAAAATCCGGTTGGCGCGAGACGCAGGTGGTGGTTCGGTTCTGGATCATCACCATGTTGCTGTGTTTGGTGGGCCTGTCCACCCTCAAATTGCGTTGACCACAACACCACTTGACTGCCATGAAGAACTGTTTGCCATTGCTGCAAGACCGTGATGTGCTGGTGCTGGGTTTGGGGGCTTCCGGGTTGGCGATGGCGCGCTGGTGCGCCCAGGCCGGTGCGCGTGTGACCGTGGCCGATACCCGCGTCCAGCCGCCCCAAGCCGCCATGTTGGCCACCGAAGTGCCCACGGCGGTGCTGCTGGCCGGTGCCGTGCTGGATGCCGCGTTGTTTCAGCACGCACCGTGGGCGCTGGTGTGCCGCAGCCCCGGTATCGC
>JBLIZX010000051.1:0-5532 GCA_048860285.1 Macromonas sp.
CAAAGTAGAGTTACCGTCGGAATACCCGGCGACCAAGATTTTGCCGTCGGCTTGCACCGTCACGCTATTGCCGTAAAACTCGGTGGTGACTTTGTCATCGCTGTTGAAGCTGGTATCGAGTGAGCCATCGCTGTTGTAGCGCACCAAGGCAAAGCTACCATCAGAAGACCCGGCGACCAAGATTTTGCCGTCAGCCTGCACTGTCACGCCGTAGCCATAATCTTGCGTTGATGGGCCAAAATTAGTAGTGACTGTGCCATCTCCCACCATAAACGTGGGGGCTGTATTGACTGCCAGTACTTTATCCAAGCTGCTGGTATCCAATGTCAACGTTTGAATTTCCCCACTTTGGGCTTCCAACCCCGAATTGCCTCCCAAAGCAGTAGAGCCGGTGGTGTCAACGGAAGCCGCCACATCGGCACCTGTTAAATGGGCCAGCGACTGGATGAATTGCAGTCCCACATCGCCCTGCGCCACGTTGCAGCCGTACAGCAAAATGTCGCCCTTTGCAATCAAGCTGTTGCCGATGCCGGCCAGTTGCGCACTGTGGTTATTCAGGTAATCGCTGTCCACCCGCGTATTGCCCAAGTACAACGCACCTTGGCTGCCGTGCGACAGCACATGAATAGCTGCAATGTCGGTGCGTCCGCTCAGGTAAGCCGCGATCTGCTCCAGCCCGTTGGTGTGACTGTCTAGCACCACCACTTCAGCATCAGACGGTAAATCGTTGATGAGGTTCTCGTAACCGCTGACGCGGGCATCAATGAAAACAAGGCTGGAAGTCGTCATAGTGAGCAAGTGGGATGGTTATTTTCCGCTTATACCATCATTTTGAAGTGCGTACAGTTTTTTGTAGTGTTGCAACACTTGCATTTTTGAATGTGCTGTCACAGATTTCCGGCACAATTTGCCACGTCTTCTACTTTTTTACCCCGACATGACACACTCTGCCTCCGATCTGGGCGCGGTTGCGCCGCGCGACCACGCCGCCTTGCTGGCCCAGGCCTTGCCGCACTTGCGCCAGTACCACGGTTCCACGATGGTCATCAAGTACGGCGGCAATGCCATGACCGACCCCGCCTTGCAACAGGCCTTTGCCGAAGACGTGGTGCTGCTCAAGCTGGTGGGTATCCACCCGGTGGTGGTGCATGGCGGTGGCCCGCAAATTGAAGGCTTGCTCAAGCGTCTGGGCAAACAGGGCCAGTTCATCCAAGGCATGCGCGTGACCGACCCCGAAACCATGGAAGTGGTGCAATGGGTGCTGGGCGGCGAGGTGCAGCAAGATGTGGTGGGCCGCATCAACCAGGCCGGTGGCCGTGCCGTGGGCCTGACTGGGCGCGATGGTGGCTTGATCCGGGCCAAGAAGCTCCAGTTACCCGACCAGAACGACCCCAGCGTGTTCCACGACGTGGGCCAAGTGGGCGATATCGTCTCCATTCAGCCCGAGGTATTGCGCTCGCTGCAAGCCGCCGACTTCATCCCGGTGGTCAGCCCGATCGGGTTTGGCGAGCACAACGAGAGCTACAACATCAACGCCGACGTGGTGGCCGCCAGCCTGGCCAAGGCGTTGCAGGCCGAAAAGCTGCTGATGTTGACCAACATCGCCGGGGTGCTGGACAAGCAAGGCCAGCTTCTGACCAGCCTGACACCACAGCGCATCGACGAACTGGTGGCCGATGGCACCATTTCGGGCGGCATGATCCCCAAAATTGCGGGGGCACTGGACGCTGCCAAAAGCGGCGTGAAGGCCGTTCACATCATCGATGGCCGTGTGCCGCACGCCATGCTGCTGGAGGTGTTGAGCAACACCGCCAACGGCACCATGATCCGCGCCATTTGAGCGTAAAAAACGGTCGCCGCTGACGTTCAGGGCGACCGTTGGTTGTTGGGCCAGCCCGGCATGGCGCCGGGTCAGAGGCATCAATGGCCGTGGCCGACCACTTCACCGTCCTTGAGCTTGTACACCGTGCCGCAGTAGGGGCAATGCGCTTCGCCCGTCTTGGCCACGTCCAGGTACACCTTGGGGTGGCTGTTCCACAGCTTCATGTCGGCCAGCGGGTTCGGGCAGAACACGCCACCGTGGCCGTTGAGGTCTTTGGCCGACAGTTCAATTGCAGCTTGGCTCATGGTGTGGGGCTCCGGTTCAGACTTTGGTCAGCCAGTGGGCGTACTGGGGGTTGCGGCCATTGACGATGTCAAAGAACGCGGTTTGGATTTTCTCGGTGATGGGGCCACGGCAGCCCGCGCCAATTTCCAAACGGTCCAGTTCGCGGATCGGTGTCACTTCGGCGGCGGTGCAGGTGAAGAAGGCCTCATCGGCAATGTAGACCTCGTCGCGGGTGATGCGCTTTTGCACGATCTCCAGCCCCAAGTCCTTGGCGATGTGGAACACCGTGTTGCGGGTGATGCCGTTCAACGCACCAGCCGACAGGTCGGGGGTGTAGATCACGCCGTTCTTGATGACAAAGATGTTCTCGCCCGCGCCTTCGCTCACAAAGCCGGAGGCATCCAACAGCAGGGCTTCGTCGTAACCTTCGTCGGTGGCTTCGGTGTTGGCCAGGATGGAGTTGGTGTAGTTGCTCACCGCCTTGGCTTGCGTCATGGTGATGTTGACGTGGTGGCGGGTGTAGCTGGAGGTTTTAACGCGGATGCCACGCTTCATGCCCTCTTCGCCCAGGTACGCGCCCCAGGCCCAAGCGGCCACCATGGCGTGGATGGTGTTGCCCTTAGGGCTGACACCCAGTTTTTTGTCGCCAATCCAAATCAGCGGGCGAATGTACCCGCTGTCGAGGTTGTTTTCGCGGATGGCGGCCTTGTGCGCTTCGTTGATTTCTTCTTTGCTGAAGGGCACCTTCATGCGCAGGATCTTGGCGCTGTTGAACAGGCGGTCGGTGTGTTCTTCGAGGCGGAAGATGGCTGGGCCGTTGACGGTGTTGTAGGCACGCACGCCCTCGAACACACCGCAGCCGTAGTGCATGGTGTGGGTCAGGATGTGGACTTTGGCATCGCGCCAGTCGACCAATTGGCCATCCATCCAAATTTTGCCGTCGCGGTCGGCCATCGAGGGAATCACGGACATCTTGTGTACCTTTGAACGTAACAGAAAACACCCCGCTGTCGGGGACTTTCAGGGGGTGGCAGTGCAACCCGCCATTCTACGGTCTTGCACCGCGCAGCGGCAGGCCCAAGATCACGCCGACTGTGCGCGCGCAAACTGGTGCATAAAGTCGCACAGCGCCTGTACCGACGCTTCGGGCATGGCGTTGTAAATGGAGGCGCGCACGCCGCCCAGCGAGCGGTGGCCGTGCAGGCCGCTAAAGCCAGCGGCCTCGGCCTGTTGCAGAAAGGCTTGCTCCAGCGCTGCCGTTGGCAGCTTGAACACCACGTTCATCAGCGAACGGTCGCGCCGGTCGGCCCAGCCCGCGTACAGGTCTGGGTGGGTGTCGAGCACATCGTACAGCCACTGCGCCTTGCGCTGGTTGATGCTGTCCATGGCGGTCAGCCCGCCCACGTGATCCCGCAGCCAGCGCGTGACCAACAGCACCACGTAGATGGCAAACACCGGCGGCGTGTTGTAAATGGATTTGGCCTTGAGGTGGGTGCGGTAGTCCAGTAGGGCGGGGATGCCGCTGGGCACATGTTCCAGCAAGGCCTCGCGGACAATGGCCACCGTCACGCCCGCGGGGCCGAGGTTTTTTTGCGCGTGGGCGTAGAGGATGTCGTAGCGTTCCACCTCAATCGGGCGCGAGAGAAAGTCCGACGACATGTCGCACACCAGCGGTACCCCGGTGCAGCCCGGCACGCGGTGGAACTGGATGCCTTCCACGGTCTCGTTGCTGACGTAGTGCAGGTAGGCGGCGTGGGGGTCGTACACAGCTTCATTACCGTGCGGCAGGCGGTGGTAGTGGCTGGCGCTGCCGTCCCAGGCCAGGCGCACTGGGCCTTCTAGCGCGGCTTCGGGCAGGGCTTTGGCGCTCCAGTAACCGGTGCGCAGGTAGTCGGCGCTTTTGCCGCTGCCGCGCAGCAGCAGCATGGGGATCATGCTCCATTGCAGCGTGGCCCCGCCTTGCAGGAACAGCACCGCGTAGCCCTCGGGCAGGCCCAGCAGCTGGCGGATGTTGGCTTCGGCCTCGGCCACCACAGCGGCAAACCAGTCGGAGCGGTGGCTGATGCCGAGGATGGACAGCCCGACCTCAGGCACCTCAGCAATCGCTTGTTGGGCCTGTTGCAGCACGCTGGTGGGCAACACGCCAGGGCCGCCCGAGAAGTTCCATTCGTTGTTCATGGGGTGGCCTCGGTGGCAATGCCCGCCTGCTGGAACACAAAATCCCGGAAGGCTTGAAACAGCCGTTGCATGATGGCCTGCTTGTAGGGGTAGCGTTCTACCGGATCCATGGCGTGGACGACCATTGCGGTATCGACCTCGAACACCAGCAAGCGCCCGTCGGGCATTTCGGCGCAGTCCATGCCCCAGTAGTCCAGCTCCAGCGCCTGCTGCATGGCGGTGAAGGCGGCGGCGTGGCGTTGGGCAAAGCCGGTGTCGAAGCTGGCCATGAAGTCGGCTTCTTCGGCGCGTTTGGCCGCGTTGTCGTCCATGCCCGCGTTGACGTAGTGAATCATCCAGTGGCTGGAGATGGCACCATGTGCCACATAGGGCTGGCCACCGATGAGCATGACCCGGTACTTGCGAAACTGGCTATCGGCGTTGCGGTAATCCACAAACGGGGCCACGAACAGTTCGGCATCGGGCAGGGTGTTCAGCACCTCGGCCAGCGCAGCGGGGCTGTCCACCTTGTGCAGGCCGTTGCCCGCGTGGGTGTCGAGCGGGCGCACCAGCAGCGGGAACGCCAATCCCAGCGCCTGTGCCACGGCTATCCCATCGGTTTGGGCCAGTGCCTGTACCTGGCCGCGTGGCAGGCGCAGGTTGGGGGGCATGTACACACCCGGCAAGGTAGCCAGCAAGGCCGATGCCGTGTTGCGCGCTACGCGCGGGATGTGTTGCGGGCGGTTGAGCACCGGGCGTGGCCAGTCGGCCAGCGCGGTGGCCAGCATTTGCAGCAGCGGGCGGTTGGCCTCGGTTTCGCACATGGCAACGAACAGCACATCGTGTTCCGGCAGCAGGGTCAGGTCGTCGTCAGGGCGGGTCAGGTAATATTGGTGCAATTCAATGTCGCTGTGCTCCAACACGCATTCCAGCGGCACGTTCACTTCCAAGCTGCCGGGGGCCATCACGGCCAGCAGGCGCAGCCGCGCGGGCTGGTGGCTGGGTTGAATGTAGTGTCGCTGGATTTTCAGGGCTTCGTTTTGCAGTTGCCGGGCCAGCGGTTGGTTGCCGTAAAACTGCACAATCACGTTGGCATCCAACAAGGCGCAGGCGTTGCTGGGGTCGGCACTGGCTTGTTCAATCAGTTCTTGTGCCAGTGGGGCCATGACTTTGCCTGCAACATTCTGGCGCATCAGTGCCGCCAGCCCCAGCAAGGGGTGATGCGAAGGTGAAGTTAATTGGGGGGGCGGGTTGGCAGCAACGGTCAC
>JBLIZX010000052.1:0-3520 GCA_048860285.1 Macromonas sp.
TCAGGCGCTCGCCTCGGTCGGGTTGGCGGGTTGGGAACACCACACGCCTGCCGAACTCTCGGGTGGGCAGCAGCAGCGCGTGGCGATTGCGCGCGCCATCGTCACGCAGCCGCAGGTGTTGTTGGCCGACGAGCCCACCGGAAAACTAGATTCCAAGCGCGGCCACGAAATCATGGAACTCATCCAGCGCCTCAACCGCGAGCACGGCATCACCATCCTGATGGTGACGCACGAGCCCGACATCGCCGCCTACGCCAGCCGCGTGGTGCGCTTTGTGGACGGCGTGGTGGCCGACGACCACCGCCACACCCCGGTCGGGCTGGCGCTGCCCGACCCGTCATCCACGCTGCAACCTGTGATTGAGGTGGCCTGATGTTTCTCAACGCTCTGGTGTTGGCGCTGCGCTCCATCCGGCGCAACCTGTTGCGCTCTTTTTTGACCGTGTTGGGCATTGTGATCGGGGTGGCGGCGGTCATCACCATGGTCACGTTGGGCAATGGGGCCACGCAAGCCATTCAAAACCAAATTGCTGGCCTGGGCACCAACTTGTTGCAAGTGCGGCCCGGTCAGCGTCTGGGGCCGGGCAGCAGCGGTTCCAGCGCACCCGCCTTCAAAGAAGAGGATGCCACTGCGATGGCCGTGCAAATTGGTGGTGTAGAGGTGGTGGCCCCTGAGGCCCGCAGCAGCACCACCGTGGTGGCCAATGGTCGCAACTGGAGCAGCTTGGTGGTGGGCAGCACCAACGACTGGCTCACCACCGGCAACTGGACGCTGGCCGAAGGCCGTACCTTCAATCCGTCCGAACTGCGCGCGGGTGCGGCGGTGTGCTGGATTGGTGAAACCGTGCGCCGCGAACTGTTCGGTACCCAGTCCGCGCTGGGCGCGCCGGTGCGCGTCAAACAGATGAACTGCGAGGTGGTGGGCGTGCTGGCCTCCAAGGGGCAAGGCGCGTTTGGCAACGACCAGGACGACGTGGTGGTGGTGCCACTCCACACCTTGCAGCGCCGCGTCACGGGCAACACCCGCATCAATACCTTGCTGGTGACGATGGCCGACGGCAGCGATGCCGAACGCGTCAAGGCCGGCATCCGCGACCTGTTGCGCGAACGGCGCAAGCTGGCCGAAGCCGACGAAGACAACTTCAACGTGCTCGACACCAAGCAGCTGGGCGAAACCATGGCCAGCACCACCCGCGTCATGACCATGCTGCTGGGGGCGGTGGCGGCGGTCAGCTTGTTGGTAGGGGGCATCGGCATCATGAACATCATGTTGGTGAGCGTGACCGAACGCACGCGCGAAATCGGCCTGCGGCTGGCCATTGGTGCGCTGGAACGCGAAGTGCTGCTGCAATTCTTGATTGAAGCCGTGGTCTTGGCCGCGCTGGGGGGCATCATCGGCATGGTGCTGGCGCTGGGGGCCGGGTTGGGCTTGTCGGTGCTGATGGACGTGCCGTTTGTGTTTGATGCGGGCATCAACCTGCTGGCGTTTGCGTTTTCGGCGGGCATAGGTGTGGTGTTTGGCTACTTTCCGGCGCGCCGCGCCGCACGGCTCGATCCGATCGAAGCCTTGCGCCACGAGTGAGGCGGCACTGATCTGCGCTCAAGTAGGCCCGCCGCCGTCACACACCGGGCCTACAATTGCCTCCAATTGGAGAGCACCGACATGAGCATCAAAAGCGATAAATGGATCCGCCGCATGGCCGAACAGCACGGCATGATTGAACCGTTCGAGCCCGGCCAGGTGCGCCAGGTCAATGGCCACAAAGTCATCAGCTACGGCACCAGCAGCTACGGCTACGACATCCGCTGCGCGCCAGAATTCAAGGTGTTCACCAACATCCACAGCACCGTGGTTGATCCGAAGAACTTCGACGAGAAGAGCTTTGTCGATTTTCACGGCGATTCCTGCATCATCCCGCCTAACAGCTTTGCGCTGGCCCGCACGGTCGAATACTTCCGCATTCCGCGTAACGTGTTGACGATTTGCCTGGGCAAGAGCACCTACGCCCGCTGCTTCCGGGGCGATACCCGCGTGGCGCTGGTGGACGGCACCGCCCCCACGCTGGAAGACATGGCCCGCCGCGCCGACAACGGCGAAATGTTCTGGGGTTACAGCATGGGCCAGAATGGCCGCGTCATCGTGGCCCGGCTCGAAGCGCCGCGCTACATCGGGCGCGACAACCTGGTGGCGGTGGAGCTGGACAACGACCAAATCATCCACGCTACGTCCGACCACCAGTTCATGCTGCGCGATGGCCGCTGGATGGCCGCCGCCGAACTCACGCCCGGCGTGTCGCTGATGCCGCTGTACCGCAGCCTAGCGCGCGGCTACGAGACCGTGTACCACCCCCTGAGCGGCCACGCCTACCCCACCCACCGTCTGGCCGATGAGTGGAACCTGCGTCATGGCATCTATGCCGATGCTGCGGGCACCCACCGCCACCACGTGGACCACGATCGCCTTAACAACAACCCGTGGAACTTGGTGCGTATGCCCGCGTGCGAGCACATCGCCCACCACAACCAAGACAACTACGGCCCCGATTTTGATCCGCAAGAGCACAGTGCCGCCATCCGGGAGGCCCTACAACAACGCTTGCAAGACCCGGCTTGGGCCGAGCGTTACGCCCAACTGCAAAGCGAGCGCGCCACCGCCTTCTGGCAAGAAAGCCGGTACGCCGAGGCCCGCGAGCGCCTGCTGGCGCAGCGTCAGCACGTGTCCGATGCCACCCGAGAAGCGCATCGCCAAGCCATGCTGGAGCGTTACCGGGATCAGGCCGAGCGCGTGCTTCAAGGCGAGCGTATGCGCGCCGCTTGGGCCGATGCCAGCGACCGCCGTGTGCAACAGGCCGAGCACGCCCGCCAGCTGCGCTTGCGTCAGGACATCACCGCCCAAGCCGTGACCGCCGCCCTGCACCAGACCGGTTCCATCCGTGCCGCTGCGCGTCTGCTGGACTGCGACCGCTCCACCTTCCGGCGTTTTCCGCAGGAACTGGCGGCGTTCCGAGGCCGTGCCTCGCACGCGGTGCGCAACCACAAGGTCAAGTCTGTGCGCTCGGTCGGCGGTGAGCACGACGTGTATTGCCTGACCGTGCCTGAGGCGGGTAACTTCGCCCTCGAATCCGGTGTGTTCGTTCACAATTGCGGCATCATCGTCAACGTAACACCTTTCGAGCCGGAATGGGAAGGCTACGTCACGCTGGAGTTCAGCAACACCACGCCGTTGCCTGCCAAGATCTACGCGGGCGAAGGTTGTGCGCAGGTGCTGTTCTTCGAAAGCGACGAGGTGTGCGAGACCAGCTACAAAGACCGGGGTGGCAAGTACCAGGGCCAGCACGGCGTGACCCTGCCGCGCACCTGAGCCGGCCGCACACGGTCTGCCCCCGCCCAGCCGACCTCTGGTCGGCTTTTTTGCGCCTGCGCTAGTCCTGGCGGCAGGCGCGGTTGCGGCCGGTGCGCTTGGCCTGGTACAGGGCATCGTCGGCGCGGCGCAGCATGTCGGTCAGGCCGTCGGCGTCGCC
>JBLIZX010000053.1:0-5392 GCA_048860285.1 Macromonas sp.
CCGCGCCAGCCCCAGCCCTTGAACACGCGGTCGGCCCACGCCACCGGCCCGGGCTTGGCGGCATCAAAGTAGCGGAACAGCGCAAACGCGGCCAACTGGCCCCAACCGCTCATGGGCATGGCCAGCCACAGCACCAGCCAGAACGCCACGATTTCGTCGATGACGATAAAGCCCGGATCGGCCACGCCGGTGCGCCGCGCCGTGGCCATGCTGGCCCACCAGCCCAGCAACAGGCCCACGCCGATGATGGCGGCCCATGCCACATCACCCGGTTGCCAGAAATCCTGAACCAGCACAAACAGCAGCCACGCCCACAGCGTCCCTACCGTGCCGGGGGCGCGTCGGCTCAAACCTGCCCCCAGCCCCAGCGCCACCAAGTGCGACAAACGCGACACCATAAACCCCACCGAAGGCACCCAGGGTGCGCTGGAACGCGTGGTGCCGTTCATGTCGCAACTCCTTGTGCCGCCAGCCCTTGCACCCAAGCCAATTGCTGCGGTAAACAGACGGTTTGGAGGTCATAGTGTTGCTGCGCAAAGGTGCGCGCGTTGGCCCCCAGACGCTGGCGTTCTGCCGGGTCGTCCAGCAGATCGCACACTTGCGCCGCCAACGCCGGTGCGTCAAAAAAGTTGACCAAACGCCCGGTCTCGCCGTGGCGGATCGCCTCGTGCAGCGGCTGGGTGTCGCTGGCCACAATCGCACAACCGGCGCTCATGGCCTCCAACAGGCTCCAGCTCAACACAAACGGGTACGTCAGGTACACGTGGACGGTACTGAGTTGCAGCAGACCGATGAACTGGGCGTAGGGCACCTTGCCCAGGAAATGCACGCGGGCCCAGTCGCGCTCAGGGATGCGGGGCCGCACTTCGGCGACAAAAATGTCTTTCCAACTGCGCAGGCCACCGTAACGCTGCGGGTCGGGCCGTGCGCCGTAGCTCACATCGTCGGCCCCCACCAGCAGCACACGCGCGTTGGGCCGACGCGCCAGCAGCTCGGGCAAGGCGCGCATGAAGGTATGGTAACCCCGGTACGGCTCCAAGTTGCGGTTGACAAAGGTAATGACCTCGCTGCTGCGGTTGAGCGTGGTGGTGGCCCCAGCACGGTTGCCCAAGGTGAGCTGCACCTGTGGGTTGGGCGCGACGGCGGTGGTGTCAATGCCGTCGTGGATGACCGCAATGCGGCGACGAAACGGCTCCGGAAAAGTGCTGGCCTGCCATTGCGTCGGGCTGATGCCCGCATCGGCCACCTCAAAATGCAACAGGTTGTTGAGGTTCTTTAGGCGCAAGCGGCAAGCGTCGCCGCCGGGGTCGGCAGCGGCAAACTCGGGGTCAAAGCCCACGTCGGCACCGTGTGGTTGGTAGTAAAACTCGCAGTAGATGGCCAGCCGCGCCTGCGGCCAGACCTCCTTCAAAAACAGGCTCTCGCCCCAGCCGTGGTGCGCCACGATCACATCGGGCACCACCCCTTGGGCCTTGAGTGCCAACGCGGCCCGAAAACAAGCCTCACCCCGAATGGTCTTGGTTTCAAAGTCGCTCACCCACGGGTGAACATTGGGGGTGCTGCCCCGGCTGGCGCGGTAAGGCACCAGCGTCACGCCCTGCCAGTCGGTCACGTCCACCGGCTGCATCGTCATGGCCCACACACGGTGGCCTTGGCGCACCAACGCCGGTGCCAGATGCTTGAATTGCCCCGGAAAATTTTGGTGAATAAACAGGATATTGGCCAACTTCGACACCGCCCACCGACCCGGCAGCGGGCCGCCCCATGCCGCCCGGTCTGCCTCGCCAAGAGCCGTGACTGTAGCCTAAAGTGGAGGCCGCTCGGCACCCGACGGGTGTGGGTGCAAGTGGTGGTTAGGCTCCAAACACAACGGGCAATGCTGACCGCACGACCAAGCACGCGGTTTGCCCAAAAACCGCCACGCCAGCCCGCTGGCCACGCCACCCAGCACCAGGGCCAGCGTCCATGTGTGTCCATCCATCTGCAACCTCCTTGTCGTGTTGAGCCATTGCAGCTTACGGGAGCGACGTGACAACCGTGCGCCAGTTTGTTGCCAATTGCGTGGCAACGCACCCAGCGCAAACCCGACACCTTGTAGGAATTTGCCTGACAACAAGAACAGCCAATTTCGGATTCAAGTTGTTTAAAGCCCGGTTGACAATTCATTTCAACGCTTCGGCACCAGCCAGCTGTGCTAGCTGACCGCAAGACCTACCCCTTACATTCTTCAGGAGAGACCCATGAACAGCGAATTCAACACCACCGAGCAGTTGCTGGACGAGATCCGCGAAGCCAACCTGACCTACCTGATGCTGGCACAGCGTCTGGTGCGCCTGGACAAGGCCGAGGCGCTGTTCCGCCTGGGTCTGAGCGAAGAATCGGCCGACTTGATTGCCGCCCTGTCCACAGCGCAGGTGCTCAAGCTCTCCTCCACCAACACGCTGCTGTGCCGCTTCCGCGCCGACGACGACATGGTATGGAACCTGCTGACCAGCAACCACAAGCCGCAACGCGCCAGCGCCAGCAACGACGTGACGCAGCGCCTGCACGCCAACATTCTGATGGCCAGCCGCTTGGCCGATGCCAGCGTATAAGCCTGTTTTAGCCCGTTATTGATTTTTTACCGCTGGAAACCCTGCCATGACCGTCGCCACCAAAAGCATCGTCAACGAGAGCAAAGACATCACCCGTGCCGTGGCACTGATTGGGCTGGGAGCGCGGTTGCAGGTGTTGGAATCTGAGACCAACCTGTCGTACGAGCGCCTGTTGCGCCTGTACAAGGAAGTGGCGGGCAAATCGCCCAGCAAGGGCCAACTGCCTTTCAGCACCGACTGGTTTTTGACGTGGCAGCCCAACATCCACGCCTCGCTGTACGTCAACATCCACCAGTACCTGCAAAAAAGCATTGCGCTGGACGATATTGATGCCGTGATGAAAGCCTACAAACTCTACGCCGAACAGATGCAAGCCAGTGGTGTGGAACCGCTGCTGACCTTTACCCGCGCTTGGCGTTTGAGCAAGTTCATGGATGCCAACATGCTCACGCAAACCAAATGCACCTGCTGCGGTGGCTCGTTTGTGACCGACGTGTACGAAAACGCCCGCCACTACGTGTGCGGCTTGTGCAACCCGCCCGCACGCGCGGGCAAGGGCAAGGCCGACGGCACGCTGCGCGTGCAGCACTGATTAGAACGTGGTCCACTCGCCTTCGGCAGAAGGCTCCACCCGCACCGGCTGACTGCCGGTTTTGGGAGTGGCAGCAGGAGCAGGACGCGGCGACAACACCGGCGCAGCTTTCTTGGGTGCAGCTTGCGCGGGAGCGGGGGCCGCAGGTTCACCGGCACGGGCGCGCGCCATGGCCGAGTGTTCGGTGTCGGACATACCACCTTCCACCGTGGCACGCAACTGGTGCAACGCCAACATAACTTGTTGCCCCGTTTGGTGGAATGCCGAGCTGGGCTCCACCTGACGCTGTGCGTCGTCGTAGCGTTTTTGGTTGATCAGGTCGCCCACCTTGCCCGCTTCGTGGTGGAAGGCCTTGTGCTGCTGCACCAGCGAACTGAACACCGGCACCGTACCCCAACGGGTTTTGCCCGTACCGTGCAGCCATTTGCCCAACGTGCAGCAATCGTCGCGGCGCAGCGTGTCGGCATCCACTTTGATGCGGCGTTGGATGGCGTTGCGTAAAGTAATGCGCCACTGCTGGTGTGCCGCCTGCGCCTGGCTGAAATCCAAATCGTCGGTAACGGCGGTGGCCTTGTCGGTTTTGGCCACCGAGACTTTGCGTAGCTCCACTGCGTCGCTTTCGGCCAACGTGGTGTCGTTTTCGGTCAAGCGGAACACACGAATGCTGCCATGCACCTGCTCCACTTGGACGTTGAGTGCGTTGGCCGCTGCGGCCAACTCTTCCACCATCGCCGCGTTTTGTTGGGTGATGCCATCCAAGTGCGCCACGGCTTCGCTGACCTGTGAGGTGCCCGCCGCTTGTTCGCCCGCCGAGTTGCTGATCTCGGCCAGCACCGACGACACACGCTCCACCGAGGCCATCGCCTCGTCCATGCGGGCACGGGCCTCGCTGGCGCGGGTGTTGCCCGCTTCCACACGGGCGCTGGAGTCTTCGATCAGTTCGCGGATTTCTTTGGCGGCGGCGGTGGTGCGCTGCGCCAGTGCGCGCACTTCCGATGCCACCACCGCAAAACCCCGACCTTGTTCACCGGCACGTGCGGCTTCCACCGCCGCATTGAGCGCCAAGATGTTGGTCTGGAATGCCACACCCTCAATCACTTGGATGATGTCACCAATGCGGCGCGACGATTCGGCAATTTCGTGCATGGTGTCGGCCACCGTGAGCACTGCGGCGTGGCTGCGCTTGGCCACTTCGGCGGTCTCGCGCGCCATGCTGGCCCCTTCACCGGCCAAGTGTGTGGTTTGGCTGATGGTGCCGTTGATTTCTTCCATCGACGCAGCGGTTTGCTCCAAACTGCTGGCTTGGGCTTCTGTGCGCGAGGACATGTCTTGGTTGCCCGCGGCAATTTCTTGCGTACCACCACGCAAGTTGGCCACCTCGTGGCGCACATCGCGCACCACGGTGCGCACCGACACCAGCAACTGCGCCAACGCCAATTGCAACTGGCCAATTTCGCCCGTTTTGTCCACTTTGACGAAATGCGCCAAATCGCCCCCGGCAATGCGATTGGCGGTGTGAACCACGTCATTGAGCGGGCGAACGGCAATGCGCCACATCCCCAGCATGGCGGTGCCTGCACCAACCAACGCCGCCAGTGCCACCACGGAGCCGGGCACTTGCATCCAACTGGCTGCCGTGGGCAACGCCGCCGCCCACAACGACAACAAACCCAATTTGCCGCGCAACTCGGGGCGCAATGCACGGCCCACCGCCGCCAGCACACCGGTGCGACGCACTTGGCCGTGGTGCAGCACGTGTACCAACCGGCCCGAGGCCGCCTCGGCACGCATGGTGGCGTAGAGCTGTTCGTACACTTGGACTTCTTCTGGCGCTGGCTTGGTGCGCACCGAAAAATAGCCCACCACCTGATCGCCCTTGCGCATGGGGGTAGCGTTGGCACGCACCCAGTAGTAGTCGCCGTTTTTGCGCCGGTTTTTGACCAATGCGCTCCAAGGCAGGCCGTCGTCGTGGATGGTCTTCCACATGTCGCGGAAGGCTTCTTCCGGCATGTCGGGGTGGCGCACCAGGTTGTGCGGCTGGCCCAGCAGTTCCTCGCGCGCAAAGCCGCTGACCGAGACGAAATTGCTGTTGCAGTAGGTGATGCGTCCCTTCAGATCGGTGACGGAGATCAGCGTCTGGTCGGCGGGAAAGTCGTACCCGTTCTGGGTAACCGGCAGGTTGGTGCGCATGGGGGTAGCAGGTGGG
>JBLIZX010000054.1:0-5993 GCA_048860285.1 Macromonas sp.
CCGCTGCGGTAGGGTGCGCCGGCAAACACTTTGGTTGAGGTGCCTTCGGTGGTCACGCCTTCCATTGCGTTGAGCACCGCTTGGATGTGCGCCGGTTTGTAGCCCAAGTGGATGCCGGTGTGGTCGTCGGCGGTGGAGGTGGCCCCCGCCCGCGCTTGCGTGGCCAGCGTGATGCGTGGCGTGTATTTGAGGCCACGGTTGGCCAGCGTGGCGGTGGCGTGCGCCAATTGCAGCATGGTAAAGTTGTTGTAACCTTGGCCTATGCCCAGCGACACCGTTTCACCCACAATCCAACGCTGTTGTTCGGGGCGCTTGTAGGCACGGCGTTTCCAGGCTTGGTTGGGCAATAGGCCACGCACCTCGCCTTTGAGGTCGATGCCGGTGATTTGGCCAAACCCCAATGGCACCATAAAGTCGTAAATGGCCTCCACGCCCATCTCGTTGGCCAGTGTGTAGTAGTACACGTTGCTGGACTTGACGATGCTGCGGTACAGATCCACGCCGCCCAGCACGTGGTCTCCGGGGCTGCGAAAGCGGTGGTTGCCCAACATCCAATAACCCGGGTCGTTGACGATGGTGCCCGCACGTCGGATGCCCAGCTCCAGCCCCGCCAACCCCATGAAAGGTTTGTAGGTCGAACCTGGTGGATACGTGCCGCGCAAAGCGCGGTTGAGCAGCGGTTTGTCCAACGACTCGTTGAGCGCACGCCAATTCTCTACGTCGATGCCTTCGACAAACAAGTTGGGGTTGAACGTGGGTTTGCTCACAAAGGCCAGCACCTCGCCATTTTTGGGATTGATGGCCACCAGCGCACCCCGACGCTGGCCGAACATGTCCTCCACCAGCTTTTGCAACTTGATGTCAATCGACAGCACCACGGTCTCGCCGGGGGTGGGGGTGGTGTGGGCCAACATCCGCACCGCCCGTCCGCCCGCCGAGGTTTCGACGCGTTCAAAGCCGGTTTTGCCGTGCAGTTGTTGTTCGTAGCTTTGTTCCACCCCCAGTTTGCCGATGTACTCGGTGCCCCGGTAATTGGCTTGTTCGTCTTCGGGCCAGTCCTCCATCTGTTCTTTTTCGCGCTGGTTGATGCGCCCGATGTAGCCGATCACATGGCTGGCGGTGTCGCCCAGTGGGTAGTGTCGGAACAGGCGTGCCTGTACATCCACACCCGGAAAGCGGTAGCGGTGCGCACCAAAGCGGGCCACTTCGTCATCGGTCAACCGGGTGCGGATGGGCAGCGAGTCGAAGCGTTTGGACTCCTCCAGCAGTTTTTTGAAGCGGCGAATGTCGCGCGGTTGGATCTCGATCAACTGGCCCAGTTCAGCAATGGTGGTGTCCAAATCGGGTACACGCGAAGGGGTGATTTCCAGCGTGTAGGCCGAGTAGTTGTTGGCCAGCACCACGCCGTTGCGGTCCAAAATCAAGCCACGCGACGGCACGATGGGCAACACGGCGGTGCGGTTGGTTTCGGCTTGGGCGCGCAGTTCATCGTGGCGCTGGATTTGCAGGTACACCATGCGGCTGGTCAGCAGGCCAAATCCGACCAGCACCGCCGCTGCTGCGACCCAGACCCGCAGGCGAAAGCGGTGCAACTGGCTTTCTACGTCTTGCAGCTCAATCATCCGTGTGTCGAGGTGTACCGTCGCATCAAATGGGACGGGTGTCGTCGGGGTTGTGTGCGCGCCGTTGCGGGGCCAGCAGCACGGCGGTGGCCACTGGCCACAGCAGGGCTTCGAGCACCGGCCCCCACAGGATGCGCCAACCTATCCAGCCATCGCCCAGTGCCAGGCGTACCAACATCTGCACCACTTGGGTCAGCAGCAGCAGTGGCCAAATGTGCAGGGCCTGCCACTCGGGCGTAAACCACAACAAGCGCCGCCGTATCAACCAGCCCAAGTAGCCCAGCACCGCATACGCCAATGCGTGTTGGCCCAGTACCGCGCCTTGGTGTACGTCCATCAGCAAGCCCAGCCCGAAGGCCACGCCCACGCCCACCATGTTGGGTTGGTGTACGGCCCAAAACACCAGTGCCAGCGCCAGCACATCGGGCAGCCACACCGAGGTGGTGCCCAGCCCCAAATGCAGCAGCATGTTGAACAACAACGCCAGCAGCAGCGAGCCGGCCACAAACCACGGGTTGGCGGGCAGCAACAACGGTTCACCGGGGCGCATGATCATGGGGTGCTACTCCGTCGCGGGCGGGCAGGAGGGCGGGCGCTGGCGGCCACTGTTTCATTGGATTGAGCGTTGGCTTGTGGCCGCGCTTCGCCTTGGGGTTGCAACACCAACACTTGCAAGGTGTTGAACGGTTGCGAAAGCGGTATGGCTTCCACGCGGGCAAACCCCGAATCGGTGCGGCGCTGCACCGACACCACCCGTGCCACCGGCAGGCCGGGGGGGTAAATGCCATCCACACCGCTGGTGGTCAGAATGTCACCCGGTTCCATGTCGGCGTTGACCGAGACAAAGCGCAACTCCAGCCGTTGGTTGTCGGTGCTGGTCACGCCATACGCCAAACTGCGTTGTCCTGTGCGGGCGTTCACGACCGGAATGGCTTGGTCGTGGTCGATCAGCAGGGTCACTTCGGACATCAATGGGTACACCTGGGTCACTTGGCCCAGCACGCCGTAGCCGTCCATCACCGGCGAGCCCGCTTGTACGCCGTGGCTTTGCCCCCGGTTGATGATGACCTTGCGTCGGTACGGATCGGGCGATTCGTACAGCACCTCGGCCCCTTGGGCTTGTGCGGGCAGGTGTTCGCGCAGGCCCAACAAGGCGCGCAGTTGGCGGTTTTCTTGCGTCAGGTGTTCAACCAGTGCGGCGCGTTGTACTTGGCGGGTCAGTTCGGTGCGTGCGGCTTGGGCTTCTTGTTGCGCGGCTTCCATGTTGCCCACATAGTGCGTTAGGTGCCGCAGCCCTTGCACCGGCTGCAAGGCCAGCCATTGCAACGGGTACAGCACGCTGGCCACGGCCATGCGCAAGGGGTGCGCCCATTGCAGCCGGGCATCGGCCACCATCAGCAACAGCGCCAGCGCACCCAGCACCAGCAACCGCGACAGCGGCGAAGGCCCGCGTTTGAAGAACGGTGGTGGCGTGCGGTCCACAGTGCCCAGTTCCATCGTCCGGCCGACGGCGTGGGCGTTATTCGTTGGTGAAGATGCTGCCGCCCAGGCGATCCATGCGTTCCAGCGCCATGCCACAACCGCGCACCACGCAGGTCAGTGGTTCTTCGGCCACCAGCACGGGCAGGCCAGTTTCTTCCGACAGCAAGCGGTCTAAGTCGCGCAGCAGCGCGCCACCGCCAGTCAGCATCATGCCGCGTTCGGCAATGTCGGCACCCACTTCGGGCGGGGTTTGTTCCAGCGCGGTTTTGACGGCACCCACGATTTGGTTGATCGGATCGGTCAGGGCTTCGAGCACCTCGTTGCTGCTGATGACAAAGCTGCGTGGCACGCCTTCACTTAGGTTGCGCCCAGTGATTTCGATTTCTTGGGTCTCGCCACCTGGAAAAGCCGAGCCAATCTTGTTCTTGATCATCTCGGCCGTTGGCTCGCCCACCAACATGCCGTAGTTGCGGCGGATGTAGTTGATGATGGCCTCGTCAAAGCGGTCGCCACCCACGCGCACGCTGCCTTTGTACACCATGCCGCCCAGGCTGATGATGCCGACTTCGGTGGTGCCCCCGCCAATGTCCACCACCATCGAGCCCGAGGCTTCGCTTACCGGCAAGCCCGCCCCGAGCGCGGCCGCCATCGGTTCTTCAATCAGGTACACCTCGGATGCGCCGGCCCCCAACGCCGATTCGCGGATCGCGCGGCGTTCCACTTGGGTGGAGCCGCACGGCACGCAAATAATGATGCGTGGGCTGGGCTTGAGCATGGAACGCGGGTGTACCATGCGGATGAATTGCTTGAGCATTTGCTCGGTGACGGTGAAGTCGGCGATCACACCGTCTTTCATCGGGCGGATGGCCTCGATGTTGCCGGGTACCTTGCCCAGCATGGCTTTGGCCTCATGGCCCACCGCTTGGATGGTTTTTTTGCCGTTGGGGCCGCTTTCGTGGCGAATGGCCACCACAGATGGCTCGTCCAGCACAATGCCCTTGTTGCGGGCGTAAATCAGCGTGTTGGCGGTGCCCAAATCAATGGCCAAGTCGGTGGAAAAATGCCGACGGAATGCTTCGAACATGGTGGGGTATCCTGTGCTGTGCGGCCTGCCAGCGTCTGTGCGCGGGCCCAGCCCGTGTGCAGCAAGTAAGGGGAGCTGTAAAGTCAAAGACGGGAAGGTGGTGGCGGTAGATTTTGCGCCAAACGCAGGATAATACCGCAACGCCCGCGTCTCGACCTTGGCGCGCGCGCGCTTTTTTGTAACTTCGGACCCCCCCCTTCTGCATGTCACTCACTCTGCAAGACATTGGGCGCATTGCCCACCTGGCGCGGCTGGAGCTGGATGAGCCCCAGGCCCAGCGCATGCTGACCCGGCTCAACGGCTTTTTCGACATTGTGGAACAAATGCAGGCGGTGGATACCACCGGGGTGGAGCCGCTGGCGCACCCTACTGCCGTGATCGACCACGTGGCACTGCGCTTGCGCGACGATGTGGTGAGCGAACCCAACCAGCGCGAGGCCAACCAGCGCAGCGCCCCCGCCGTGGAACGCGGTCTGTTTTTGGTGCCCAAGGTGATCGAATGAGCAGCAGCATGAGCACACACGATTTGCACCAGCTCGACGTGAGCGCGCTGGCCGCGCAACTGGCCGCCGGGGCGGTCTCCAGCGTTGAAGTGACCCAGCATCTGCTGGCCCGCGCCCAAGCCCACGCCCATTTGGGCGCATTTTTGGCGTTGGACGAAGAAGTGAGTCTGGCCCAAGCCCGTGCCGCCGATGCGCGCCTGGCTGCCGGTGAGCGCACGCCGTTGCTGGGCGTGCCACTGGCGCACAAGGACATCTTCGTCACCAAGGACTTTCCCACCACCGCTGGCAGCAAGATGCTCCAAGGCTACCGCAGCCCGTTCGATGCCACCGTGGTGGCCCAACTGGCCGCTGCGGGGGCCGTGACGCTGGGCAAGCTCAACCTGGACGAGTTCGCGATGGGGTCGGGCAACGACAACTCGGCCTACGGCCCGGCCCGCAACCCGTGGGATGTGGAGCGCGTGCCCGGCGGTTCTTCGGGTGGTTCGTCCGCTGCGGTGGCGGCACGGCTGGTGCCTGCGGCCACCGGCACCGACACCGGCGGCTCCATCCGCCAACCGGCCAGCTTTACCGGCATCACCGGCATCAAGCCCACTTATGGCCGCTGTTCGCGCTACGGCATGGTGGCCTACGCTTCCAGCCTCGACCAGGCTGGCCCGATGGCCCGCAGCGCCCGCGACTGCGCCCTGCTGCTGAGCGCGATGGCTGGCCCCGACCTCGACCGCGACTCCACCAGCCTCGATCACCCGGCGCAAGACTACGCCGCCGCGCTGGATCAGCCGCTGGCCGGTGCCACCGCCGCCCAGCCACTCAAGGGCTTGCGCATTGGTTTGCCAAAAGAGTTTTTTGGCGATGGTTGTGCGCCCGACGTGCTGGCTGCCATCCGCGCTGCGCTGACCGAATACGAGCAACTGGGTGCCACGCTGGTGGATGTGAGCCTGCCGCGCACCGAGTTGTCGATCCCGGCTTACTACATCATCGCCCCCGCCGAGGCCAGCTCCAACCTGAGCCGCTTTGATGGGGTCAAGTTTGGCCACCGCGCCGCGCAGTACGCTGACTTGCTTGATATGTACAAAAAGTCGCGCAGCGAAGGTTTTGGAGCCGAGGTGCAACAGCGCATCTTGATGGGCACCTACGTGCTCAGCCACGGTTATTACGACGCTTACTACCTGCAAGCGCAAAAAATCCGCCGCCTGATTGCCGACGACTTCCAAGCCGTGTTCCAGCAATGCGACGTGATTGCGGGCCCGGTTGCGCCCAGCGTGGCCTGGAAGATTGGTGAAAAATCCGCCGATCCGGTGGCCG
>JBLIZX010000055.1:0-2136 GCA_048860285.1 Macromonas sp.
TGCCGTGAAAGTGCGCAAACAGGCCCTATAATTCAAGGCTTACGGCGTGTAGCGCAGCCTGGTAGCGCACTTGCATGGGGTGCAAGGGGTCGCGAGTTCGAATCCCGCCACGCCGACCAACAACAGAAAAAGCCTGTCAAGCAATTGACAGGCTTTTTTCTTGCCGACAACCTTGTCGCGCGACATTGTTATATTCAGGAGCCACACCGGTGCCACTCCTGCCATGCCAAAACGCTCAAGCCCCACAAAACGACGACCAGCACAAGCCGCGCCACTGTCCACCCACGAGATCCGCACCCGGCTGACGGCATTTGCGCACCAATGGCAAGGCGGCAAGGACGAAAAAGCCGACGCACAAACCTTTACCCTGCGGTTGCTGGAATGCTACGGCCTGAGCGAACACCACTACCTGCGCGAAGGCCGGGTGCCCAAACCCGACGGTGCCACCGGCTACATGGATGGCTTCATACCGGGCAAGCTCATCATCGAGTTCAAGAGCTTGGGCAAAAACCTGAAAAAAGCCGCTGAACAGGCGTTTGGCTACCGCTTTGGTCTGCCGCCTGAAACGCAACCCACCCACATCCTGCTGTGCGACTTTGCGCGCTTTGTGCTGTTGGACTTGGCCCGCGATACTCAAACCAGCTGGACGCTGGCCGAACTGCCACGCCACGCCGACCAACTGCGTTTTTTGATCGACGACACCGCCAGTGCCATCGTAGAAGAACGCGAAGCCGACCGCAAAGCGGCGTACCAACTGGCACGGTTGCACCAAGGGTTGCTCAACGTCAACTTTACCGGCAGGCCGCTGGAGATTTTTCTGACGCGCACGCTGTTTTGCCTGTTTGCCGACGACACTGGCATGTTCAACCAAAACGGCCAATTCTTGCGCTTCTTGCAAGGTTCGCGGGGCGACGGCGACGATTTGGGGCCGCGCCTACAAAAACTGTTTGAAACCCTCAACAAGCCCGAGGCCAAACGCCAAACCAACTTGGACGATGCGTACGCCAACTTCCCGTACGTCAACGGCAGCTTGTTTGCCGAATTGTCCGAAGTGCCAGGCTTTGACAGCCCGTTGCGCCAAACCCTGTTGGCTTGTGCCGAACTGGACTGGAAAGACATCTCGCCCGCTATTTTTGGGGCGATGTTCCAAGGCGTGCTGGAAACCGATGCCAGCAGCGACACCACGCCCCAACACAAGGCCAACAAAGCCAAGCGGCGCGATTTGGGCGCGCACTACACCAGCGAACGCCACATTCTGCGCGCCATCAACCCACTGTTTATGGACGCACTGCGTGCCGAATTCAAGGCCGCAGGCAACGACAAGGGCAAACTGGAAGCCCTGTTGGCGCGGCTGCCCAGCATCCACCTGTTTGACCCCGCCTGTGGGTGTGGCAACTTTTTGGTGATTGCCTACCGGGAATTGCGCTTGCTGGAACTACAAATCATCGAAAAGCTCTACAAGCCCAAAAGCCAGCGCCAGACCTCGCTGCTGGAGCTGGCACGCTACGCAAAGGTCAGCCCCGACCAACTCCACGGCATCGAAATTGAGGACAGCGCAGCCCACATTGCGCGCGTGGCCATCCTCATTACCGACCACCAGATCAACGAACAGTCGCGCCACATCGGGCACCCACGGCCAACGATTCCGCTGGGCAAAATGCCCAACATCGTGTGCGCCAACGCCCTCACGACCGATTGGGCCAGCGTGATTGACCCGCAACGCTGCACCTACATTGTGGGCAACCCGCCGTTTGTGGGGGCCAAGTTCATGTCGGACGAACAACGCGAGCAAACGCGCCAAGTGTTCTGCGGCATCCACAACGCGGGGCTGCTGGACTTGGTGGCGGCATGGTACGTGAAAGCGGCCCGGTACATGCAGGCCAACCCGCAGGTGCGCGCCGCGCTGGTGTCCACCAACAGCATTACACAGGGCGAGCAAGTGGGCGTGCTGTGGGGCTGGATGCTGGCGCAAGGGGTACACCTCCAGTTTGCACACCGCACCTTTCAATGGAACAACGAAGGTGCGGGCGTGGCCGCCGTGCATTGCGTCATCGTCGGGTTTGGCCTGCAAGACGTGCCCGACAAGGTGATTTTTACCTACGACAACATCAAGAGCGAACCGCAGGCCGTGGCGGT
>JBLIZX010000056.1:0-2346 GCA_048860285.1 Macromonas sp.
CTATCGCACGCTCAGCGGATCGCCCACAAGGTGGCGCTGTACGGCCCTTGCCTCCTAAACGGCTTCAGCTCCCTCTTTTTGACAAACAAGAGAACCGGAGATCTTTTTATGAGCAACCCCATGCAAAAAGCCAGCGTGCAAGAGCGTCTCAACGGCATGTTGGTCGAAGACCACGACAAAGGCGAGTACCGCGTCCACCGTTCTGCCTTCACCGACGAAGAGCTGTTCGAGCTGGAGATGAAGCACATCTTCGAAGGCAACTGGATCTACTTGGCCCACGAGAGCCAGATCCCGAACAACGGCGACTACTACACCACCCACATTGGCCGCCAGCCCATCATGATCACCCGCAACAAGGACGGTCAGCTCAACGCACTGATCAACTCCTGTTCGCACCGGGGTGCCACTTTGGCACGCCACAAAAAGGGCAACAAGTCCAACTTTACCTGCACCTTCCACGGCTGGACGTTCAACAACAGCGGCAAACTGCTCAAGGTCAAAGACGGCGGTCCCGCCGCTGGTTACCCCGAATCGTTCAACAAAAACGGCAGCCACGACCTGAAGAAAGTGGCCCGTTTCGAGAGCTACCGTGGCTTCTTGTTTGGCAGCCTCAACGCCGATGTCAAGCCCCTGAGCGAATTCTTGGGTGCCACCACCAAGATCATCGACATGATCGTGGACCAATCGCCCGAAGGTTTGGAAGTGCTGCGTGGCAGCTCCACCTACACCTTTGATGCCAACTGGAAAATTCAAGCCGAAAACGGTGCCGATGGCTACCACGTGACTTCCGTCCACTGGAACTACGCTGCCACCACCAACGCCCGCAAGCAACGCGACGCTGGCGACGACATCAAAGCGATGGACGCTGGCCAGTGGGCCAAGAACGGCGGTGGTTTCTACTCGTTCGACAACGGTCACATTCTGCTGTGGACCGAGTGGGCCAACCCGCAAGACCGCCCCGCTTACCCCATCCGCGACGAACTGGTCGCCAAGTACGGCCAAGCCACCGCCGACTGGATGATCAACCGCTCGCGCAACCTGTGCCTGTACCCCAACGTGTACCTGATGGACCAGTTCAGCTCGCAAATCCGCGTGCTGCGCCCGATTGCGGTGGACAAGACCGAAGTCACCATCTACTGCATTGCCCCCAAGGGTGAAGCACCGCAAGCGCGCGCCCGCCGCATCCGCCAGTACGAAGACTTTTTCAACGCCACCGGCATGGCCACCCCGGACGACTTGGAAGAATTCCGCGCTTGCCAAGAAGGCTACAACGGCATTGCGCTGGAATGGAACGACATGTGCCGTGGCTCCACCCACTGGGTGCAAGGTGCCGACGAGGCCGCCAAATCGATTGGTTTGGAGCCGCTGATGAGCGGTGTCAAAACCGAAGACGAGGGCCTGTACACCACCCAGCACCGCTACTGGATGGACGTGATGCAAGCCGCCGTCAAGGCCGAAGCCGAGTCCAAGTAACCCCATTGAGGAGACACACGCCATGTCCGTAACGATCGAACAAGTTCAAGCCTTCCTGTTCCGCGAAGCCCGCCTGCTGGACGACAAGCAGTTTGAAGACTGGCTCCAGTGCTACGCCCCCGACGCTGAGTATTGGGTGCCGTCGTGGGACGACGACAACACGCTCACCAGCAACCCGCAAAACGAAATCTCGCTGATTTACTACCCGACCCGCAGTGGTTTGGAAGATCGTATCTTCCGCATCAAAACCGAGCGTTCGGCGGCCAGCATGCCCGAGCCGCGCACAGGCCACAACCTGTCCAACATCGAAATCGTGTCGCAAGACGGCGATTTGGTGACGGTGCGCTTCAACTGGTTCAACCACAGCTACCGCTATCACACCACCGACAGCTATTTTGGCTACTCCGTGTACACAATCGATTTTTCGGGCGCGCAACCGCAGATCAAGAAAAAGTACGTCGTGATCAAAAACGACTACATCCACCACGTTATTGACGTGATCTGTATCTGACCTTTGCTGGATGGAGCTGACATGACACACCACATTGCCTTCCAGTTTGAAGACGGCGTGACCCGCTTCATTGAAGCAAATCCGACCGAGACCGTCGCCGATGCCGCGTACCGCCAGGGCGTGAACATTCCGCTCGATTGCCGCGATGGCGCTTGTGGCACCTGCAAGTGTTTTGCCGAATCCGGCACTTACACCATGGGGGACTACATCGAAGATGCCCTGAGCGATGACGAGGCCAAGGAAGGCTATGTGCTGACGTGCCAGATGCGCGCCCAAACCGATTGCGTGGTGCGTGTGCCCGCATCGTCGGCGGTGTGCAAAACCCAGCAAGCCAGCTACGACGTGACCGTGAAAGCGGTGCG
>JBLIZX010000057.1:0-3701 GCA_048860285.1 Macromonas sp.
GTGCGCACCGTCAACACCACACGGGTCAAGCCTTCGCCGATGCTGTTCATGGCGTGCAGCAGTTCACCAATTTCATCGTGACGCGATTCGGCCAAATGGCCCGACAAATCGCCCGCTGCCAGCGTCTGGGCCACGGCACAAGCCTGTCCAATCGGCAACACGATCATGCGGCGGATGAACACAAACCATGCCGCCGCCAGCAACGCCACCGCCAACAACCCCAACCCGGCAAACCACAGAATCAACTGGCGTGCCTGCGCGGTGTATTCCTCCACGTAGGTACCGGCGGCAATCACCCAGTCCCAATCGGGGTAATGCGCGTAAGCCGCCAACTTGCGCCGAGGCGCGGTTTCATTGGAACCAGCGTTCATCCAGTTGTAGTACAGCGTACCGTTTTTTTGTTCCAGCATGGTACGGATGAACAATTGGCCATCGGCATCCTGCACATCCAACAGGTTTTTACCTTCCGATACTGGATGCACCACCAATGTGCCCAAATTTTTGCCGGGTTTGGCATCCAGAATGTAGTAATAACCGGACGTGCCCACTGTGAGTTTTTTGATCGATTCCTTCAAATGCGCAAAAAACTCCGAAAAATCCAACCCAATGAACAAAATGCCCACCACTTGGCCGCTCGCATCGCGGATGGGGTCGTAGCGCGTCGTGTAACGGCGGCCAAACAACGTGGCCATGCCCATGTAAGACTCGCCACGGCTGACTTTTTGGTAACCTGGGTGCGCCCGGTCTAACACGGTGCCCACGGCACGTTCACCTTGCTCGTTTTTGACCGAAGTGGTGACGCGCACAAAATCATCGCCATCCTTGACAAACACCGTGGCCACCGCCCCCGTGTTGGCGGTAAAGCTGTCCACTGCGGGATAATTCAAGTTGAGGGCCACGCCATTCAACTGGAGCACCGGCACTGACTTGTCTTTGATCTGCACCCGGTTGCCGGTGGCCACAAAATTGCCCGACAAGCTGCGGGAGAAACTTTGGGCCAAAAATTCGGTGCGCCGGTACAGATCGGTGTGGCTGGCCTGCAAAAATCCCACCAACATTTGCAGGTTTTGGCCCAGCTCGTCTTCCGCCCTTTTTTCGATATTTTTAGAAACAAAAAATCCGATCAAGCCGATTAAAACCGCCAACACAATGGATACCAACACAAAGTTGGTCAATGCCAGCTTTTGCCCCAACCCGAGGTTTTGGTATTTCTTTGTCTGTGACATGTTGTTTGTGTGATTCTTGGTGTTTTTTGGTTAACTTTCCATGCTATCACAAGATAGACACAAACGCAAAAGTGAAATAATTATGCAAACCGATACCCGTACCACCTTATTTGCGCTGTTGCAGCAAGCCCACGCGCGCTTGGAAGGCGCAGCATTGGCTTACGGCCACGGCACCACCAACGCCCACGACGAAGCCGCCTGGCTGGTACTGTGGCAGCTGGGCTTGCCGCTGGACAGCGACCTGGATGCACTGGCCGACCAGCCGGTCAGTGCCGAGCAGCACGCCGCCGTCCAGGCCCTCATCGAGCGCCGCATCACCACACGCCAGCCTGCCGCCTACCTGACACGCCAAGCTTGGCTGCAAGGCGTGCCGTTTTATGTGGACGAGCGCGTCATCGTGCCGCGCAGCTTCATTGCCGAACTGATTGCCAACACCGAAGGGGCCGAACCCATCGACCCTTGGCTGGGCGCGCACACCCACCGCGTGCTGGACTTGTGTACCGGCAACGGCAGCTTGGCGGTGCTGGCGGCGCTGGCGTGGCCCGAAGTGGTGGTCGATGCCGCCGACATTTCGACCGACGCGCTGGCCGTGGCCCGCATCAACGTGGAGCAACACGGCTTGCAAGAGCGCATTCGGCTGGTGGAGTCCGACGGCTGGGCCAAGCTGCCCGAACGCTACGACTTGATCCTGTGCAACCCACCTTACGTCAGCCGCACCGGCATGGACGCACTGCCACCCGAGTACCGCGCTGAACCGCTGATCTCGCTCGACGGCGGCCTGCAAGGCGTCGAGGACGGCATGGACTTTGTGCGCCATCTGCTGGCCCACGCGCTGGAGCACATGAACGAACACGCGGTGCTGGTGCTGGAAATCGGCAACGAACGCGAACACTTCGAGCGCGCCTTCCCGACCCTGTTGGCCTATTGGCCCGAAACCACCTCGGGCGAAGGCCCCGTGCTGCTGCTCACCCACGAAGCCTTGAGCGACTGGGCCGCGACCGAAGGAGTGCTGGCATGATCACCTTGCGCAACGTCACCCTGCGCCGGGGCACCAAAGTCGTGCTCGACAGCGCCAGCGCCACCCTCAACCCCGGTGAAAGCATAGGCTTGGTGGGGCGCAATGGCGCGGGCAAATCCAGCCTGTTTGCGCTGCTGCTGGGCCAATTGCACGAAGACAGCGGCGACTTTGCGTGGCCACGCACGTGGGAAGTGGCCCAAGTGGCCCAGAACATGCCCGAAACCGAGCAACCCGCCACCGCCTTTGTGGTAGAAGGCGACACCCGGCTGCTGGCCGCGCAACAAGCGGTGCAGCAAGCCGAAGCCAGTGGCAACGGCGAAGACATGGCCCACGCCTACACCGCATTGCACGACGCAGGTGCCCACGATGCCCCGGCGCGCGCACAGGCGTTGCTGCTGGGGCTGGGCTTTCAGGTCAACGAGTTGGATCGGCCCGTCAACAGCTTTTCGGGCGGCTGGCGCATGCGGCTGCAACTGGCACGCGCGCTGATGTGCCCCAGCGACTTGCTGCTGCTGGACGAACCCACCAACCACCTGGACTTGGACGCTCTGGTGTGGCTGGAAAGCTGGCTCAAACGCTACACCGGCACCTTGCTCGTCATCAGCCACGACCGCGAATTTTTGGACGCGGTCACGCAAGTCACGCTGCACATCGACCAAGGCAAACTCACGCGCTACGGCGGCAATTACAGCCGCTTTGAGGACATGCGCGCCGAACAGATGAGCCAGCAACAGGCGGCCTTTGCCCGCCAGCAGGACAAAATCGCGCACCTGCAAAAATTCATCGACCGCTTCAAGGCCAAAGCCACCAAAGCCAAACAAGCCCAAAGCCGGGTCAAGGCGCTGGAGCGCATGGAAAAAATCGCCCCGGTGCTGGCCGAGGCCGAATTCCAGTTCGAGTTCGAAGAACCGGCGCAACTGCCCAACCCCATGTTGAGCTTGCGCGAAGCCGCGTTTGGCTACCGTGCCAGCGATGGCACCGCCACCACCATCGTGCACAACGTCACCCGCTCGGTGCTGGCCGGACAACGGCTGGGCATATTGGGGGCCAACGGCCAGGGCAAGTCCACCTTCGTCAAGACCGTGGCGCACGCGCTGCCACTGCTGACCGGGCACATCACCGAAGGCAAAGGCCTCAACATCGGCTACTTTGCCCAGCAAGAACTGGACGTGCTGCGCCCCGACGACACCCCACTGGCCCACATGATCCGGCTGGCGCGCGACACCGAGGCCGCCGGTGCCCTGAGCGGCCAAGCCACCCGCGAACAAGATCTGCGCAACTTCCTTGGGCGCTTTCAGTTCAGCGGCGACATGGTGGCGCAAGCCGTGGGCAGCATGAGCGGTGGCGAAAAAGCCCGTCTGGTGCTGTGCATGATCGTCTGGCAACGCCCCAACCTGCTGCTGCTGGACGAACCCACCAACCACCTCGACTTGGCCACCCGCGAGGCGCTGGCCATG
>JBLIZX010000058.1:0-3839 GCA_048860285.1 Macromonas sp.
GTCGATGACCACGCCATAACTGAGCATAAAGTAGCTGCTGGCGGTCACGGTCAGCAACAGCGCCAAACCCACCGGCTTGAGCCAACGCGGCCAAACCAACAACCCCAGCAGTGCGGCCAGCGCACAGCACAACACGCCCGATAACAAGGGCACCAGCAGCCCCATCCGTGCGGCAGACACTTCGGGCAAGCGCCACAGCGCCAGCCACAGCGGCAGGTTGCCTGCCGTCACCAGCCAAGCACACAGCACCCACAGCAAATGGGTAGGGTGCCATCCCACCGTGGTGGGCGGGGTGGCAGCAGAGGATGAAGGCACTGAAGGGGAGAAGGTGGACACAAAAGCACTCGCACGGCACGTAGGGCCGTGGATCTTACTGGAACCGGCTTAACTCCGCATTAACGGCGCTGGTGCGGTGTGTGGTGTCACTTTACCAGTGTGACCGGGATGTGGGATTTTTGCGACACATCCGCCGCCACCGAGCCCATCACCAGCTTCATCAGACCGGTGCGGCCATGGGTGCCCATGACGATCTCGTCGGCGTGCAGTTCTTTGGCGCAACGCACAATGGCTTGTGCTGGGTGGCCTATTCGGATGTGGTGCTGGTACGCCACGCCCGCGCTGTCGGCCAATTGGCGCGCTGGGGCCAGTTGCACTAACCCGTCGATTTCGTAGAGTTGCTTGAGTTCGTCGGCGTTGTGGCAGGTGCGCGATCGGCTGTCGTTGGGCGTTTGCACGTTGAGCAGGTGCAGTTGCAACCCGGCTTCGTGCCCGCGCTGTTGCAGCAGTTGGGCCAAGGCGCGGTTGGCGTGGGTGGAGCCATCAATGGGAATGAGAATGGTGCGCATGGTGGTGTTGTCCGTGGGGGGGTGTGTCTTGCCATTGTGCGCCAGCCAGGTGTTTCAGCGGTGGGTTGGGGGAGCCTCCAGCACGTAGCGCGTCACTGCTGGGGGCGCATCGTCCAAGTGGAACGCCAATTTGCGTTCACGCAGGGCCATGTCGCTGGCGGTGAGACGTTCAAAGCGGCGCAAGTGTTCTGTCCACGAGGCATCGGTGATTTGTTCGATAAAGTGGCCGGGACGGCCAATGTCGTGCAGCAAGGCCCAGTCCAGCGCACCTTGGCGCAGGCGGCTGCGGCGGCTTTCTTGCATCAGGGTGCGGAATTCGGTGGCGCGCGCGGGGTCGATGCGGTATTCAATCTGCACCTGTACCCGTCCTTGCGGTGGTGCCGGATGGGCCACCGGTGTGGGCAGCACCCGTGAGGGTGTGAGGTCTTCTGCCGTGCCACGGTCGCGCACAAAACGCTGTGCCAGTGTCATGGTCACCACACCCGACAACGCGGCCACGCCCACACTGAAGTGCACTTCGCTCAGGTCTGCCACCTGACCCCACAGTGCCGCTCCCAGCGCACTGCTGCCCATGATGGCCATTTGGTACACCGACATGCCGCGCGCGCGTACCCAGTCGGGCAACGCCATCTGTGCCGATACGCTCAACGAGTTGGCGGTGGTGATCCAGGCCACCCCCGCCACAAACATGGCCGGAATGGCCCAGCCGACGTGCGGTGTCCAAGCCACCACGGCCATCGCCAGCGATTGCAGCAGCGTGCCACCCCGCACCAGCGCATCGCGCGACAAATTTTGCCGCACACGCGGCAAAAACAGCGCCGCCACAATCGCGCCACTGCCCATGGTGGCCAGCAGCAGCGTGAAGGAGCCCGGCCCACCACCTTGCATGTTTTGCGCCAGCAACGGCAGCAGTGCCATCAGCGCGGTCGAATGGAAAAAGAACAATCCAATGTGCAGGTAAACCACCCGCAAGCGGGGCGATTGGCGCACAAATTGCCAGCCCACGCGCATGGCGCTGCCCAGAGGCTCGCGCCCCAGTGGATGTTGCACATGCACGCGCTTCCAACGCCAAATGATGGCTGCCGACACCACCGCCAGCACCGCATTGAGCGCAAACACCGCCACACTGCCCACGCTGGCAATCAGCCCCCCCGCCAGCAGCGGCCCCACAATGCGCGAGGCGTTCATCGACACCGCGTTGAGCGCCAGCGCCTGGGGCAACTGGCTGCGCGGCACCAGTTCGGGCACGATGGCGGCAAACACCGGCCAGCGCATGGCCAGCCCAATGCCATTGGCAAACACCAACGCCAGCAGCACGGGTGGCGAGATGTGACCCAGCCACACCGTGGCACACAATCCCAAGGCCACCAGTGCGATCCACATTTGGGTGCTCAAAAAATAGCGGCGGCGATCCAGCGTGTCGGCCAGCGCACCACTGGGCAGCCCCAGCAAAAACACCGGCAACGTGGCCGCCGTTTGCACCAGCGCCACCCACACCGGCGAGGTGGTCAGCGATGTCATCATCCACGCCGCTGCCACATCGTTCATCCACATGCTCACATTGGCCATCAGCCACGTGCCCCACAGCCAGCAAAAGATGCGGTGCTGGAATGGCCCCAAGGCTGTCAGCCCCAGCGGTGGGCGGGTGGTGGGGGCGGTGGAACGTGAGGAAGGTATCGAAGTCTCGGGCATGGGTGCCATTGTGCGCGGTTTGCCCGGTCTATGATGCCGGTATGGCGCTGCCACGGCGGTGGCGCTGGCCATTTGTCACGGAATTTTTGAACCATGAAACTGCTGCTCCCTATCGATGGCTCCCCTTTGGCTCTGGACGCGGTGCGCCACGCGCTGCGTTTGTTGCACGCGGGCTTGCACGCCAAACTGGTGCTGGTGAATGTGCAAGAACCCGCCACGTTGTACGAACAGGTCACGCTGCACGATGCCGAGGCGCTGCAACGCCTGACCGAAGCCGCAGGCCAAGACATGTTGGCCCCAGCACTGGCGCTGGTGCAACACGCCGGGGTGCCGCACGAGGCAGAAGTGCTGACCGGCAACCCGGTAGCGTTGTTGCTGGAGGCCTGCGAGCGTCACCGTTGCGATGGAATTGTGATGGGCAGCCACGGCAAGGGCTTGGTGCAGCGCGCGTGGTTGGGGTCGGTGTCGCAAGCGGTGCTGGAGCACGCCCCGGTGCCCGTGACGCTGGTCAAGGCGCGCGACGGCGCTGCCTGAAGCCCCTAAACTGTGCGTTTGTCTGTTGCAACCAAGGAGCGTTTTTTATGGGTACTTTTGTCGATCTGCAAGCCGCTGATGGTGTGATGTTTCCCGCCTATGTGGCGCACCCGGCGGGCCAGCCGCGCGGTGCCGTGGTGGTGTTGCAGGAAATTTTTGGTGTGAACTCCCACATCCGTTCCGTGGCCGACGGTTACGCTGCCGCCGGTTACGTGGCGGTGGCCCCAGCCACCTTTCACCGCGTGCAGCCGGGCGTGGAACTGGGCTACACCGAGGCCGACATGGGCACGGGCTTTGGCTTCAAGACAGCGGTGGAGGCCTTGCCCGCCCCCGGCGTGATGGCCGACATTCAAGCCGCCATTGACCAGGCCGCGCAACTCAGTGGTGGCAAAGTGGCCGTGGTGGGGTATTGCTGGGGTGGCTTGCTGACGTGGCGCAGTGCCTGCGCCCTCCAAGGGCTGGCCGCTGCGGTGCCGTACTACGGTGGTGGCATGACCACCGAGGCTGAAGCCGCACGTGTGCCACTGTGCCCGGTGCTGGCCCATTTTGGCGACCAAGACCAGTGGATTTCGCTCGACAGCGTGCAAGCTTTCCGCGCCCGCCACCCCGGTGTGCAGGTGCACGTGTACGCCGCCCACCACGGCTTCAACTGCGACCAGCGTGGTTCCTACAACGCCGCTGCCGCGCAACTGGCGCATGAGCGCACGCTGGCCTTTTTGGCCCAGCACGTGGGCTGAAAGCCACTGCGGCGTTTCAGATGCTCAAGCC
>JBLIZX010000059.1:0-7587 GCA_048860285.1 Macromonas sp.
GTTATTTGTTTTGTTCAGCGTGCCCATGACCTCATTCGCCAAAGAAACCCTGCCCATCAGCCTCGAAGAGGAAATGCGCCGCAGTTACCTGGACTACGCGATGAGCGTGATTGTGGGGCGAGCACTCCCTGATGCGCGTGATGGCTTAAAGCCAGTGCATCGTCGCGTGCTGTATGCAATGCACGAACTCAACAATGACTGGAACCGCCCGTACAAAAAATCGGCGCGTATCGTGGGTGATGTGATTGGTAAATACCACCCCCACGGTGACATCGCGGTGTACGACACCATCGTGCGTATGGCACAGGATTTCTCGCTGCGCCACATGCTGGTGGATGGCCAGGGTAACTTCGGTTCGGTCGATGGCGACAGCGCCGCCGCCATGCGCTATACCGAAATTCGCCTCAGCAAAGTGGCGCATGAGATGCTGGCCGACATCGACAAGGAAACCGTCGATTTTGGCCCCAACTACGACGGCTCCGAACAAGAACCGCTGGTGCTGCCCACACGCTTGCCCAATTTGCTGGTCAACGGTTCGGCGGGCATTGCGGTGGGCATGGCCACCAACATTCCACCGCACAACCTCAACGAGGTGGTCAACGCCTGCCTGCACCTGCTGCACCACCCTGAAGCCTCCATCGATGAACTGATGGAAATCATCCCCGCGCCCGACTTCCCCACCGCTGGCATCATTTACGGCATCAACGGCGTGCGCGACGGCTACCGCACGGGCCGGGGCCGCGTGGTGATGCGCGCCAAATGCCATTTTGAGGACATCGACCGGGGCCAGCGCCAAGCCATCATCGTCGATGAGATTCCCTACCAGGTCAACAAAAAGACGCTGCTGGAACGCATTGCCGAACTGGTACAAGAAAAGAAAATTGAGGGCATCAGCCACATTCAAGACGAGTCCGACAAGGACGGCATGCGGGTGGTGATCGAGCTCAAGCGCGGCGAAGTGCCCGAGGTGGTGCTCAACAACCTGTACAAGCAAACCCAGCTGCAAGACACCTTTGGCATCAACATGGTGGCGTTGGTGGATGGTCAACCCAAGCTGTGCAACCTGAAAAACCTGATCGACATCTTTTTGCAGCACCGCCGCGAAGTGGTGACGCGGCGCACGGTGTTCAACCTGCGCAAAGCGCGCGACCGGGGCCACGTGCTGGAAGGTTTGGCGGTGGCGCTGGCCAATGTGGACGAGTTCATCCGCATCATCCGAGAAAGCCCTACCCCGCCCGTGGCGAAAGCCGAACTGATGGCCCAACGTTGGGACAGCCCGCTGGTGCGCCAGATGTTGACCCGTGCCAAAGCCGATGGCAGCGTGGTCAACGCCGACGATTACCGCCCCGAGACGCTGGAACACGATTTTGGCATGCAAACCGATGGCCTGTACCGCCTGAGTGAAACCCAGGCCCAGGAAATCCTGCAAATGCGCTTGCAACGCCTGACTGGGCTGGAGCAAGACAAGATCGTCGCCGAATACAAAGGCGTGATGGCCGAAATCGACGACTTGCTCGACATTTTGGCCAAGCCGCAGCGCGTATCCACCATCATTGGCGATGAGTTGACCGCCATTCAAACCGAATTCGGCCACACCAAGGCCGGCGCGCGCCGCAGCCAAATTGAGCACAGCGCGCAAGACCTGAGCACCGAAGACCTGATCACACCCACCGACATGGTGGTCACACTGAGCCACAGTGGCTACATCAAGAGCCAGCCCCTGAGCGAATACCGGGCACAAAAACGCGGCGGACGCGGCAAACTGGCCACCGCCACCAAAGAGGACGACTGGATCGACCAACTCTTTATCGCCAACACGCACGATTACATCCTGTGCTTCAGCAACCGGGGCCGCTTGTACTGGCTCAAGGTCTGGGAAGTGCCCGCAGGTTCACGTGGTTCGCGGGGTCGCCCCATTGTCAACATGTTCCCATTGCAAGAAGGCGAAAAAATCAACGTGGTACTGCCACTCACCGGCGAGATGCGCAGCTTCCCCGGCGACCGCTACGTGTTCATGGCCACCAGCATGGGCACGGTCAAAAAAACGGCGCTCGACGAGTTCAGTAACCCGCGCAAGGCGGGCATCATTGCGGTGGACTTGGACGAAGGCGACTACCTGATTGGCGCGGCCTTGACCGACGGCCAGCACGACGTGATGCTGTTCAGCGACGGCGGCAAAGCGGTGCGCTTTGACGAAAACGACGTGCGCCCGATGGGGCGCAACGCACGTGGCGTACGCGGCATGAACTTGGAAGACGGCCAGAGCGTGATTGCCATGCTGGTGGCCGAAGACGACAGCCAAAGCGTGCTGACCGCCACCGAAAACGGTTACGGCAAGCGCACACCCATTGGCGAGCACACCCGTCACGGTCGCGGCACCAAAGGCATGATCGCCATACAGCAAAGCGAACGCAACGGCAAGGTGGTGGCCGCCACCTTGGTGCGTGCCGACGATGAAATCATGCTCATCACCGACACCGGCGTGCTGGTGCGCACCCGCGTGAGCGAAATCCGCGAACTGGGCCGCGCCACCCAAGGCGTAACACTGATTGCGCTGGACGAAGGTGCCCAACTCAGCGGCCTCCAACGCATTGTCGAAAACGATGCCGCCAGCGCCGACACCACGCCAGAAGAAGCGGCCAGCACCGCCGATGTGGCCTGACCCCAGCTTTACCCCCCTGACACCATGAACCGCCCTTACAACTTTTCCGCTGGCCCGGCCATCATGCCCGAGGCCGTGCTGCAACAAGCCGCCGCCGAGATGCTGAACTGGCACGGCAGTGGCATGAGCGTGATGGAGATGAGCCACCGTGGCAAGGAATTCATTTCCATTTACGAACAAGCCGAAGCCGACCTGCGCGAGCTGCTGGCGGTACCGTCGCACTTCAAGATTTTGTTCACACAAGGCGGTGCGCTGGCCGAAAACGCCATCATCCCCTTGAACCTGCTGGGGCGCGGGCCGCAGCAGCCCATGGATTTCGTCGTCACCGGCGGCTGGAGCCAAAAATCGGCCAAGGAAGCGCAGCGTTACGGCACCGCACACGTGGCCGCCAGCGGCCACAGTTCGGGCTTCACCACCCTGCCCGCCCCGGCCAGCTGGCAACTGAGCGCCAATGCCAGCTACGTCCACATTTGCAGCAATGAGACCATCCACGGCGTGGAATTCCAAGAATTGCCCGACCTCCAAGCCTTGGGCTGTAACGCACCGCTGGTGGTGGATTTTTCGTCCAACGTGCTGTCGCGCCCGCTGGACTGGAGCCGCATTGGGCTGGCCTTTGGCGGCGCACAAAAAAACATCGGCCCGGCGGGTGTGACACTGGTGATCGTGCGCGAAGACCTGATCGGCCACGCACTGCCGATTTGCCCCAGCGCGTTCGACTACAAGCTGGTCAACGACAACCAGTCGATGTACAACACACCGCCCACGTACGCGATCTACATCGCGGGCCTGATTTTCCAGTGGCTCAAGCAACAACGTGAAGGCGATTTGACCGGCGTGGCAGCAATGGAAGCGCGCAACATTGCCAAGGCGCAATTGCTGTACGACTATATCGACCAATCACAGCTGTACGAAAACCGCGTGGCCGTGGATTGCCGCTCGCGCATGAACGTCCCGTTTCTGTTGCGCGACGACAGCCGCAACGATGCTTTCTTGGCCGGGGCCAAGGCGCGCGGGCTGTTGCAGCTCAAGGGCCACAAGTCGGTGGGTGGCATGCGCGCCAGCATTTACAACGCGATGCCCTTGGAGGGGGTACAAGCCCTCATTGCCTATATGCGCGACTTTGAGCAAAAAGCATGAAAACCCTCGCTGAACTCCGCCAACTCATCGATGCCACCGACCAAGAGTTGCTGGCCCTGCTCAACCGCCGTGCGGGCTATGCCAACGAGGTGGGTGAGGTCAAGCGCGTTGAGGGCTCCACCGTGTTCCGCCCTGAACGCGAAGCGCAAGTGATTGCCACACTGCAACAGGCCAACCCCGGCCCACTCAAGGCCAACAGCATTGCGCACATCTGGCGCGAGGTGATGTCGGCCTGCCGCGCACTGGAAGCCCCCCAACGCATCGCCTACCTTGGCCCTGCGGGCACCTTCAGCGAAGAAGCGGCGTTGGGCTATTTTGGCTCCAGCATCACGCCGGTGCTGTGCGCCAGCATCGACGAAGTGTTCCACGCCACCGCCGCTGGCAGCGCCGATTTTGGCGTGGTGCCGGTCGAAAACTCTACCGAAGGCGTGGTCACGCGCTCGTTGGACTTGCTGCTGCATTCGCCCCTGCACATCATTGGCGAAACCAGCCTGCTGGTGCGCCACCACCTGCTGCGCCAAAGCAACAGCCTAGAGCAGATCGAATGCGTGGTGGCCCACCCGCAGGCGCTGTCGCAATGCCAAGGCTGGCTCAACACCCACTTGCCGGGCGTGGAGCGGCACGCGGTCGCCAGCAACGCCGAAGGCGCACGCCTGGCCACCGAGCACCCCAACTGGGCCGCGATTGCCAGCAGCCGCGCAGGCAGCCAGTACGGCTTGCACACGGTGGCCCACGCCATTCAGGACGAAGCCTTCAACCGCACCCGCTTTGCCGTGGTCTGCCTGCCCAGCACGCTGGGGGCACCGCCGGCCTCGGGGCGCGATTGCGTCAGCCTGGTGGTGTCGGTACCGAACCGCCCCGGTGCGGTACACGACCTGCTGGTGCCCCTAAAAAACAACGGCGTGTCCATGACACGGCTGGAGTCGCGTCCGGCCAAATCCGGCCAATGGGAATACTTTTTTTACATCGACATTGTGGGCCACACGTCACAACCCCCCGTGGCGGCGGCGTTGCAAGAGCTGCAAAGCCTGTGCGCGTTCTACAAAGTGCTGGGCACCTACCCAGTGTGCGACTGAACAGGCCCACCGATGCAGATGTTTGAACAACTCGGGCTGATCGGCTGCGGCCTGATGGGCGGCTCGTTTGCGCTGGCCTTGAAGCAGGCCGGGCTGGTGCGCCGCGTGGTGGGGTACAGCCCATCGCCACGCACCCTGCAACGGGCACGCGAACTGGGTGTGATCGATGCCGAAGTGCCATCGGCACCACTGGCGGTATCGGGTGCCGACCTGGTGCTGCTGGCCGTGCCAGTGGCCGCCACCGAAACCACATTACAGGCCATCCAGCCTCAACTTGGCCCGCACACGCTGGTGATGGACGTGGGCTCCACCAAAAGCGATGTGGTCGCCGCGGTCTACCGTGCGCTGACCGCCCCCGCACAATTGGCCAGCTTTGTGCCCGCCCACCCGATTGCGGGCAAAGAATTGGCCGGCGTGGAGCATGCGGAAGCCACCCTGTACCAACACCGGCAAGTCATTCTGACCCCATTGCCCGAAACCGCCCCGTCTCAAGTGGAACGTGCCACCGAGTTATGGCAAGCCCTGGGCAGTCGGGTGCGGCACATGACCCCCGCAGCGCACGACGCGGCCTACGCCGCCGTCAGCCACTTGCCGCACCTGCTGGCGTTTGCGGCCATGAACGCCATTCAAGCGCAACCGCAAGCAGCGGAGTTTCTGGCTTTGGCCGGGCCGGGTTTCCGCGATTTCACGCGCATCGCTGCCAGCGACCCCAACATCTGGCGCGACATTTTGCTGGCCAACCGAGCCGAAGTGCTGGCGCAGGCGCAACACTTCCGTGCCGCGCTGGACGCGCTGGAACACACGCTGCGCGCCGACGACGGCGCTGCGCTGCAACAACTCATCGCGCAGGCCAGCGCCGCGCGGGCGCAATGGCAACTGTGTGGCGGCAACGGCAGCAACACACCCGGCGCACCCGCTGTCCCCTCCTCCACTTGAACCTGGATACGGCGTGTTGCCCGCGCCGTGTCCGCACCACCCTCTTTGCCCCAACGCCCGACCATGTACGCCATTCCGTTCCTTGATCTCCCGCCGCTGCGCAGTGCGGGTGGCACCGTGACCCTGCCCGGCTCCAAGAGCATCTCCAACCGCGTGCTGCTGCTGGCGGCCCTGAGCGCAGGCGAAACCACCGTCCACGACCTGCTCGATTCCGACGACACCCGCGTCATGCTCACCGGGCTGGAGCAACTGGGCTGCGGCATTGAACGGCTGGGCGAACACACCATCAAAGTGCGCGGCTTGGGCGGTGCGCTGCCCGTGCGCTCGGCAGAACTGTTCTTGGGCAACGCGGGCACCGCCATGCGCCCCCTGACCGCCGCGCTGGCCCTGCTGGCCACGCAACTGGGCGGTCAGTTTGAACTCAGCGGCATTGCCCGTATGCACGAACGCCCGATTGGCGACTTGGTGGACGCGCTGCGCCAGCTCGGCTGCCCGGTGGACTACCTGGGCAACGATGGCTACCCACCCTTGCGCGTGGGCCACGGCCAGCCTGCTGCGCTGGCGCTGGATACCCCCATCCGCGTGCGCGGTGACGTGTCGAGCCAGTTCCTGACCGCGTTGCTGCTGGCCTTGCCACTGGTGGCCACGTGCGACATCACACTGGAAGTCGTGGGTGAGCTGATCTCCAAACCCTACATCGACATCACGCTCAAGCTGCTGGCCCAATTTGGCGTGCAAGTGCAACGTGACGGCTGGCAACGCTTCACCATCCCACAAGGCAGCCGCTACACGTCACCGGGCACTATCCACGTGGAAGGCGATGCGTCCTCGGCCAGCTACTTCATCGCGCTGGGGGCACTGGCACCGAACAGTGCGGGCACCGATGGCATCACCATCCAGGGCGTGGGGCTGGACTCTATTCAAGGCGACATCCGCTTTGTGGAAGCGGCGCAGGCCATGGGGGCCGACATCAGCGGTTCCGCCAACGCGCTGCACATCCGCCGGGGCGCATGGCCACTCCAAGCCATCGACCTCGATTGCAACCACATCCCCGACGCGGCCATGACGCTGGCCGTGATGGCGCTGTATGCGCAGGGCACCACCACGCTGCGCAACATCGCCAGCTGGCGCGTGAAGGAGACCGACCGCATCGCCGCCATGGCCTGCGAACTGCGCAAACTTGGAGCCACCGTGGAGGAAGGCCACGATTTCATCCGCGTCACGCCACCCACCACCGATGGCTGGCGCGCTGCCAGCATCCACACTTACGACGACCACCGCGTGGCGATGTGTTTTTCGCTGGCCGCGTTCAATCCGGCACAGGTGCCGCTGCGCATTGAAGACCCCAAATGCGTGGCCAAAACCTTCCCCGACTAATTTGAAGCCCTGTTCCGCGTGGTGCAGGCCGACCCAGCGCACATTCCGGTGTTGTGCATGGATGGCCCCACCGCATCGGGCAAAGGCACGTTGGCGCACCGCGTGGCGGAACAACTGGGCTACCACGTACTGGACTCGGGCGCGCTGTACCGCTTGGTGGGGCTGGCCGCCGAACGCGCCGGTATCGCTACCGATGCCACCAGCCTGCAAGACCCCGCAGTGGCCGCACGTCTGGGCGAACTCGCTGCTGGCCTGCCGGTGCGTTTCGCAGCGGGCCGCATCTGGCTGGCCAATGAAGACGTAACCACCGCCGTGCGCAGCGAAGCCGCAGGCATGGCCGCTTCGCGCGTATCCGCCTTGCCCGAAGTGCGCCAGGCGCTGTTGCGGTTACAACACAGC
>JBLIZX010000060.1:0-3277 GCA_048860285.1 Macromonas sp.
CGCTGCTGGGCAGGGGTTCCTCGGTGGGCGCGGGCGGCTCGGCTTCGGGACGGGGATGGTGCTGGGGCGGTGGCGTGACACGCTGGGGCAGCAACCAAGGCCGCGACTGTGGATCGAGTGCTTGCACGTGGTGCTGGCGAAACCGCACCCCCAGAAAGTCGAACCCGGCGGCAAAGCTGGTCAGGCGCGTCTTGCGCAGGTTGAGTTGCAGGTGGTACTACACCAGCAAAGCCTGGATCTGCTCGAGTGCCTGGGCGGCTTGTTCGGCGCTGGCGCACAGCACGATGAAGTCGTCGGCGTAGCGCACCGAGACCAGGCCAGCGTCTTGCAAGGTGCGGTCAAAGTCGTCAAGGTAGAGGTTGGCCAGCAGGGGCGACAGCGGAGAGCCTTGCGCGATGCCTTCGACCTGCAAGTGCCGCTGGCCCTGGCCTTGCATCACCGCCGACAGCCACAGCGCCACCAGGTGGCCCACGTCGGGGTCGCCCACCTGTTCGTTGAACAGCCGCAGGATGCGGGCGTGGTCGATGTGGTCAAAGAAGCCGTGGATGTCGGCATCGACCACGTGTACCAGCCCGGCGCGGCGGCATTCCTGCACCCGTGCCACCGCTTGGGCCACGGAGCGCCCGGGCCGGTAGGCGTAGCTGTCGTCGTTGAAGTTGGCATCGATGCGCGGGCTCAGCAACTGGGCCAGCGCGGTTTGCAGCACGCGGTCGCGCACCGCCGGTATGGCCAGGGTGCGGGTGCCGCCGTGGCGTTTGGGGATGGGCACCAGGTGCAGCGGTCTGGGGGTGTAGTCGCATTGCAGCACTTCGGCGCGCAAGCGTTCGAGCTCGGCGCTCAGGTGGCGACCAAAGGCGGCAATGGTCTGGTGGTCGCAGCCCGCCGCGCCGCCGTTGCGTTGCACGCGCTCCCAGGCGCGCATCAGGGTGTCGGGGGCCAGCAATCGCTCCAGCGTGATGGGGGCGGGAGCTGGGGCGGGTGTGGCGGGCGGCGTGAGCGGCTGGGCCAGCGCAGGGGTCTCGACAGTGGCAGCGTCCATGGTGCAAATGTCCAAGTGGGAATGGCCACCATGGTGGCCCACATTCGCAACGCCGCAGGTGCAGCAGCAACGTTGCGGCCAGCCACCGCAGGCCGCTGCCGCAACCCAGAATGGGGGCCATGAACACCACACCGATCTGGACTTCTTTGTCCGACAAGGGCGACCTTGCCATGGACCACGAGGGCATAATCCAAAACCCTTCCACACGCAGCCTGTGCATGCTGGTGCTCGACACGTCAGGATCGATGTCGGGTTCACCCATCGACGACCTCAACCAAAGTCTGCAAGCTTTTGTCGATGCTGTGCGACAGAATGAGGTAGCGGCTTGTTCGTTTGAGCTTGGGGTCATCAGCGCGGGTGGGACGGTGCGCGAGGTGTTGCCGTTGTCGCTGGTCGGCGACATTGGTGAGGTGCCACCACTGCTGGCCGATGGCATCACGCCATTGGGCACTGCGGTCGCGCTGGCATTGCACCGCTTGCAAACGCGCCAAGCCCAGTACCGACGTGCGGGTGTGGCCTGCTACACGCCCCATCTGGTGATTGTGAGCGATGGCAAGCCCACCGACAGTTGGCAGTTGGTGGCTCAGCAGGTCTACGGTTTGTCGCAGCAGCGCAAGCTGGTGGTGATGGCCGTGGGTGTGGGCAAGGCCAATTTGGACGTTTTGCAGCGGTTCTCCCCCCGAGCCTCTCAACGCCTGGATCAGATTGGGTTCACGCGGTTCTTCGATTGGCTCTCGTCCAGCGTCAGCCGTGTGTCGATGTCGGTATCCCAGTCCAACACCACCAGCCTTGGCAAGGAGCAATTCGGCTTCCACGACAGTTGGAGTTAGGGTCTTGTATGAACTGGACCCAACCTGCAGGCACTGTGGGGGTGGCGTTCAGGGGGAGGCTGTGGTGGTGGGGGTCAGCAGGACTTCGTGCAGCACCCGACGCACGGCATCGGCCTTGATGCCCTGATTCAAGGTGAACTGGAAGTAGGCCCAGGCAGGCGAGTCGTGGTGCTGAAACGCCGTCTTGGGCAAGCTGACTTGGCGCAGGCGGTGCTGCAAGGTGCTGTAGGTGTTGGGCCAGTGGGCCGCTGGTGGGGTGGGCAGCAGTTTTTTGGGGATGGCCAGCCAGTACATGGGCCCATTGAGTTGCAACAGGCCCCAAGGTTCTTGCCGACTTTGTGCGATCTGTTCAATCAGGCCAGGAACGGCCACGATGCCGTTGTCGCTGACCGAGGGTTGGACTTTGCTGCCGTCGCTGAGCACCATGTTGCCCTTGAGGGCTTCGCGTTGCATGGTGGCTTGCGCAGCCAGCACGGCGGCGCTGGGTTGGAGCGTGGTATCAATGGCTTGGAGCAGCCGGGTAAAGAGCTCGGGCGCTTCGGCTTGGGTCAGGAGCAGCACGCCCAAGGCTTGGGCCAGGCGCTGGATGTTGGGGTCGGGTTTCCAGCCCGGACGAACGGCCACCGCCAGCGCACCGCGCCCACCCAAGGAATGGGCCAGTTCTGCCACGTCGGCCAGTTGGGTGCCTTTGGCGTGCGCAGCCACACCGGGCAGCTTGATGTCGATGCAGATAAAGCGCCCCAGGTGGCAGCCCACCAAGTCGACTTCGCGCACCACCAAATCGGCGCTGTGCGGATCGGTCACTTTCAGGGAGTGGTGCAGTTTGAGGCCGCAGTCCCGCAGTCCGGCCCCCACAAAGCGTTCAAAAGCATCGCCGTTGTTTTTGGCGTGAACGGGGGGATGTAAGGTGGCCAGTCCCTCGAGCCATTTCCAGCGCACAGCCATCACCGCGGCCAAGGCTTGGTCCACCGGCATGGCGTGCACGCGTTCGGTATGAACTTCATGGTGTTCAGAAAACTGTGTCACCACCAAGTCGCTCATGGGCAACAGGCGCTCGAGGGTGTTGGGCGGGGGCACCACCGGGTCGCTCAGGCTGTTGAGGCGTTCGATGTCGAGCAAGCCTTGCGCGTCGCTGACCATTTCCCACCAAGTTCCGGTGATTTCTTGGTAAACCACCCGCCGCTCGCTCAGGTCGGTCGAGAGGGTCAGTTCGCTGGCCGCAGCCGACATGGGCTTGGTGCCCCCCGTAACGTTGACCAGCCATTGGCTGTCGGGGTTGGCGCTGAACCAGTCCAGCAGTGCCTGGCGCACATCCTGCGGCGCTGCCTCACCCACGGTCAGGTGGATTTTTACCAGCTGGTGGCGGCGCTCCAGCCAATGCTGCATGACTTGCCGGAGCCGACGGGCC
>JBLIZX010000061.1:0-3539 GCA_048860285.1 Macromonas sp.
TCGTCATGAGCAGCCTGATGCTGCTGCTGACGTGTGGGGCAGCCATTCACCTGTACCGCCAGGCACAGCAACGCCGCCGCCAACAAGCGGCGCTGCTGTTTGAGGCCTCGCCACTGGCGATGCTGCTGGTCAACGCCGACAACGTGGTGCAACAGGCCAACGAGGCCGCCGCACAATTGTTTGGCTACACCCGAGCGGCACTGCACCAGTTGCCCGGCGCGGAGTTGGTGGCACCGTGGGCGTTGCACCAGCAAGAAGACATTGCCCGACAAGTGTTGACCCCAAATGGGGCCACAGGCGAATTGCTGCACACCGAGATCATGGGCCGCCGCGCCGATGGCAGCGAATTTCCGTTGCAAGCCTCGCTGTCTCGGCTGCTGATTGAGGGCGAAATACACGCCATTTTGGTGCTGCAAGACCTGACCGAACGCCAACACGCACAACGCACGCTGCGCCAACTCGCGCAACTGCAAAGCGCCATTTTGGACCACACCAGCTACGGCATTATCGCCACCGACCCCCAGGGTTTGATCACCTTGTTCAACCCCGCCGCCGAACAACTGCTGGGCTACCGCGCCGACGAATTGGTGGGGCAACACACGCCCGCGCTGTTTCGCCAAACCAGCGAGCACTACAACTTTGCCAGTTTGGTCACGCACATGCGCCCCGGCGAAACCGTGGTGGGCGAGGCGGTGTACCAGCGCCGCGACGGCAGCACCTTTACCGCGTTGCGCACGGTATCGGCGCTGCTCAATGAACACGGCCACATCAGCGGCTACCTGGGCACCCTGCAAGATGTGACGGAACGCCAACGGGCCGAACAATTGGTGCAATCGACGCTGCACCGGCTGCAACTGGCCACCCAAGTCGCCGAAATTGCGGTGTGGAGCTGGGACTTGGCCAGCCAGCAATTGCAATGGGACGAACTGCTGTACCGCTGGTACCAGCCCCCCGCCACGATGGTGGCACACGGCATCAGCTACGACTGGTGGCTCCAGCGCGTACACCCCGACGACCGCGCCGACATCAGCGCCCGGATTCAAACCAGCATTGCAACCGGACAAGTGGGCCGCGCCACTTTTCGGGTGGTGCAAGGCGATGGCCACACGCACTGGTACGAGGCGCTGTGGCAGGTGGAATACGACGCGCACCAACAACCCGAACGGATGGTGGGCGTGAACCGCGACATCACCGAACAGCGCGAGTACGACGAGACCTTGCGCGCGGCCAAAGAAAGCGCGGATTTGGCCAACCGGGCCAAGAGCAATTTTTTGGCCAACATGAGCCACGAAATCCGCACACCGATGAACGCCATCATCGGCCTGACCGCGCTGGCCTTGGACACCGACCTCACACCACGCCAGCGCGACTACTTGGACAAGGTGTACCGCTCGGGCAAGAACTTGCTGCAACTGCTCAACGACATTTTGGACTATTCCAAAATTGAAGCGGGGCAATTGCGGTTGGAGCAATTGCCGTTTGATGTGTCGGACACCGTGCGTGAGGTGTTTGAGTTGTTTGCCCAACAACTGGAACACAAGCACTTGGCATGGCACGCAGAACTCGATCCCGCACTGCCACGCCAGATGGTGGGCGACAGCTTGCGACTCAAACAGGTGCTCATCAATTTGGTGAGCAATGCCATCAAATTTACGGAACACGGCAGCGTGCGCCTGCAATTGCAACTGCACAGCCGCACCGCGCAACACATCACGCTGCACGGCAGCGTCACCGACACCGGCATTGGCATGGGCCCCGAACAAACGGCGCGCTTGTTTGCCCCTTTCACGCAGGCCGACAGTTCTATCTCGCGCCAATATGGTGGCACCGGCTTGGGCTTGTCGATTGTGCAGCGGCTGGTGCGCCTGATGAACGGCACCGTGGCCGTTGAAAGCACACTGGGACAAGGCAGCACATTCCGTTTTACCGTGGTGCTGGATACCGCCGACAACACCACCACGACACCGCCCACGCCCACCACCACACCGGGCACCAGCGGCTACACACGCTGGCAACAACTGGCCCCGCTGGCGGCACCGCTGCAAGGTTGCCACATCTTGGTGGTGGACGACGACACCAGCAACCGCATCCTGGCCTACGAGGTGTTGCAACGCTTGGGCTTACAACCCACGTGCGTTGCCAGCGGTGCGCAGGCCCTTGAACTGGCCCAGCAACAGCGTTTTGCCGCCGTGTTGATGGACTTGCAAATGCCCGACATGGACGGCTTTGAAACCACCCGGCGGCTGCGCACCGTGCTGGGGGCCGACTGCCCGCCAGTGCTGGCCCTGACCGCCTCGGTGATGCCCGCAGAACGTGCCGCCAGCTTGGCGGCGGGCATGGTCGCCCAAATCAACAAACCTTTTACGCCCCACGAGCTGCTGCAAGAACTGCTGCACTGGATTGCCCCCACCACGCCCACCGCCGTAGCGCAACGCGCACTGACCCCCAGCGAATTGGCACAACTGCCGCCCTTGCTGGCCGAACTGGCCCCACTCTTGCACAGCAAGCGCCTCAACGCCAAACGGGTGAACGAGCAAATTGAACTGCTGCTGCAACCCAGCCCACTGGCCCACGCCTATGCACCCGTGGCCAGTGCGGTACGCCAACTAAAATTTGCCGAAGCCCTGAACGCATTGCAACAGTTTGAACGCGAACACGCCGCCACAGCCAGCAACGCAACAACATCACCCACAGGAGCCCAGATTTGACCACCACCGCGACCCTGCGCCCACACGTGCTGATTGTGGACGACCAACCCGACAACGTTGAAGTGCTGGGCGAGGCGCTGGTCAACTTGTGCGAGGTGAGTTTTGCCCTGTCGGGGAGCGAAGCACTGGCGCTGCTGCAACACAGCGTACCCGACCTGATTGTGCTCGACGTGATGATGCCCGGCATGGACGGTTATGCGGTGATGCAAGCCTTGCGGGAACACCCCGCTGCGAGCCACGTGCCGGTGATTTTTGTCACGGCCCACACCGACATCGACAGCGAACTGCGCGCGCTGACAGCAGGGGCAGCGGATTTCATCCACAAACCCATCCATCCCGCTGTGGTGGAGGCGCGTGTGCGCACACAATTGCACGCGCTGCACCAACAGCGTCAACTCCAAACGCTGAACCGGACATTGGGAGAAAAACTGCAAGAGATTGGCCGCGCGCACGCCGAATTGCAAATTTTCCGCACCGCGATTGAACACAGCCCGGTGCCCGTTATGGTGACGGACACGGAAGGTAAGATGCAATACGTCAACCCGCAGTATGAGCGTATTTCAGGCTACAGTGCCCAAGAAACACTGGGGCACAAACTCTCTGCTTTCAAATCCGGGCTGACCAACCCCGAGGTGTACCGCGGTTTGTGGCAGACCCTGCGGCAACAACAGCACTGGCAAGGCGAAATCATCAACCGCAACAAAAACGGCCAGTTGTACACCGAAGAAGTCCACATTGCCCCTGTGTTGAACCCCGAAGGTCAAACCACGCACTATGTGGCCATCAAACTCGACATCACCGAACGCAAACAAGCGCAAGAACGCATCTTGC
>JBLIZX010000062.1:0-2767 GCA_048860285.1 Macromonas sp.
GTGTCGCGCTTAATAAGTTAGATTAGAATAATGTTCCGTTGGAATTTTTCAAAAGAAAGGTCAGTACCATGACTTACGAAATCAATCAAGCCGAAGAATCGTACGCCGAATTGGTCAGCCAAGCCCAAGCCATCATGGCCCGTGCTGAACAGCTCCGCAAAGCCCAAAAAGCCGGTGTTATTGCCGAAATCAAAGAGAAAATGAAGGCCTTTGGCATTACCGCTGAAGAACTGGGCAGTGTGGGTACGCCGCGCAAAAACGCCGCTGGCACCAAAGCCAAGTCCGAACCCAAATACAAAGGTCCCAACGGTGAGCCGTGGTCGGGTGGCCCTGGCCGTCGCCCGGATTGGGTCAAGGCTGCACTGGCCGCTGGTGAAGACATCGAGCAATACCGTATTGCCTAATCGGTTGTTGTACAACCCGTTGTTGCACAAAGGCGCCATCGGCGCCTTTTGTCTTTGTTGATTTTCGGAATACCCATGCGCCAATTCGATCTGATTGCTTTTGACTGGGATGGCACCCTGTTTGATTCCACCGCCATCATTACCCGCAGCATCCAAGCGGCGGTGCGCGATGTGGGGGGCACTGAGCCATCGGTGGCGGCAGCCTCATGGGTGATTGGCATGGCCTTGCCACAGGCCTTGGCCCATGCTGCGCCCGATGTGGCCCCGGAACATTACCCGCTGTTGGGTGAGCGTTACCGCCACCACTACCGCCAGCACCAGCACGACGTAACGCTGTTCGAGGGCATCTTGCCGTTGCTGCGCGACCTCAAAAACCGCCACCACTGGCTGGCGGTGGCCACGGGCAAAAGTCGGCGTGGTTTGAACGAAGCCTTGCAAGCTGTGGCACTGCAAGGTGTATTTGATGGTTCACGTACCGCCGATGAAACTGCGGGCAAGCCGCATCCGCTGATGCTGGAAGAACTGATGCGTGAATTTGGCGTGGAACCCGAGCGCACCCTGATGGTGGGTGACACCACACACGACTTGCAAATGGCCCACAACGCTGGTTGTGCGGCATTGGCGGTCAGTTACGGAGCCCACACATCCGATGAACTGCACGCGTTGCAACCCCGGCACGTGGCGCACTCGGTGCGCGAACTCCACGACTGGTTGCTGGCCCACGCCTGAGTCTTAGACAGTCCGGTTTTTTGCCGTTTTTCGATCCAGAAAGAAAACCCGCCATGAGCATCCAATGGTTTCCGGGGCACATGCACGCCACCAAAAAGGCGATGCTGGAGCGCATCAAAGACATCGACGTGGTGATTGAAATGCTGGACGCGCGGTTGCCTGGTTCCAGCGCCAACCCTATGCTGGCCGAACTGACGGCGGGCCGCCCCACGCTCAAGGTGCTCAACAAACAGGATGTGGCCGATCCTGAGCGCACAGCCCAATGGTTGGCGCACTACAACGCCCAGCCCAACACACGTGCTCTCGGGTTGGATGCCAGCATCACCGCGCCCGCTAAGGCGCTGATTGCGGCCTGTTTTGAGTTGGCCCCGTTGCGCGGTGGCATGGTCAAGCCCATGCGTGTGATGATTGGCGGCGTGCCCAATGTGGGCAAGTCCACACTCATCAACACCTTGGTGGGCAAACGCGCCACCAAGACGGGCGACGAAGCGGGCATTACCAAAAACGAGCAGCGCATCGTGCTGGCCGACGACTTTTACCTCTACGACACGCCCGGGATGTTGTGGCCCAAAATCACTGTGCCCGAGACCGGCTACTTGCTCGCTGCCAGCGGTGCGGTGGGCCGTAACGCTTACGACGAAGAAGAGGTCGCACTGGAATTGCTCAAGGTGTTGCAGCAACCTTATGCCCATTTGTTGGAAGCGCGCTACAAGTGGGGCTACACGCCGCAAGCGATCGCGGTCATGCCCGACCACGAGTTACTCGATGCCGTGGGTCGCAAGCGCGGTGCGCTCATGCCGGGTGGGCGCATCAACACGCAAAAAGCCGCTGAAGCGGTGTTGAACGATTTTCGCAGTGCCACGTTGGGCCGTATCACGCTGGAAACCCCGACGCAGTTTTTGGCTTGGCAGGCCGCCGCGGTACAGCAGCAAGCCCAGCGTGAAGCCCAACGCCTGCAACGCCAGACCCAGCGCCGCAGTGATTTTCAGGCCAGTGCCCAACGCCGCAAAAAAACCTGAAAAACTGCACAGGGCGCGCTGCTTGGCCCCAAATCGATCCAAAAACAGGTGAAAATAGCCACCTGTGCCTCGGTGGTGAAATAGGTAGACACAGCGGACTTAAAATCCGCCGCTTGCTTCAGAGGCGGCGTGCCGGTTCGACCCCGGCCCGAGGCACCAGTTTTGCACAAACCCGCTCCTTACCCCATGCCCCACTTCAGCCCGCCTTTTGAGATTCACGTCCATGGTGACGTTCCGCTGCGCGACGACGTGGATTTGTCGCAGGTGCAAGAAGCCCTCAAGCCCTTGTGGCAGTACGCCGGCGCGCATTCCTTGTTGGACGGTGCCCACAGCGCCTACGAGGACGAGCCGGGTATCCGTTTTGATCCCAAAGACCACTTGTTGCAAATGTGCTGGACGGTGCCGGGCGATGAAGACTTTCGCCAAGCCATCGAAGACGCTTGCATGGGCCTCAACGAAATTGCCGCTGCTGGCGCACCGATTGAAGTGTCGTTCTACGACACCGAGTTCGATGAGGAAGAGGCCGACCCGGAAGCTGAATCGCGCGACGATTTTTTGATGTGTTTTGTTGGCCCAAACCCGGCGGCCATCATGCAAATCCAGCGCGATATGTTG
>JBLIZX010000063.1:0-4063 GCA_048860285.1 Macromonas sp.
TAAAGAACACGGCGCGTGCGAGCGCGTTGCGCGCCTCGCCCTTGTTGAGTCCGGCGTGCACGCGCCGGCGCAGCTCGACGCTTTGCAGCCAGTCCAGGATGAACAGCGTGCGCTCGATGCGCCCCAGCTCGCGCAGCGCGACAGCCAGTCCGTTCTGGCGCGGGTAGCTGCCGAGCTTGCGCAGCATCAGCGAGGCTGTCACCGTGCCCTGCTTGATCGAGGTGGCCAGCCGCAGGATTTCGTCCCAATGGGTGCGAATGTGCTTGAGGTTGAGCGTGCCGCCGATCATGGGTTTCAGCGCATCGTAGGTGGCCTCGCCCTTCGGCAGGTAGAGCTTGGTCTCGCCCAGGTCGCGGATGCGGGGCGCGAAGCGAAAGCCCAGCAGGTGCATCAGCGCGAAGACGTGATCGGTGAAGCCCGCCGTGTCGGTGTAGTGCTCCTCGATGCGCAGGTCGGACTCGTGGTACAGCAGCCCGTCGAGCACGTAGGTCGAGTCGCGCAGGCCGACGTTGACGACCTTGGTGTGGAACGGCGCGTACTGGTCGGAGATGTGGGTGTAGAAGGTCCGTCCCGGACTGCTACCGTATTTCGGATTGACGTGCCCGGTGCTGGCGGCCTTGCTGCCGGTGCGGAAGTTCTGGCCGTCCGACGATGAGGTGGTGCCGTCGCCCCAGTGTCCGGCGAACGGGTGCTGGGACTGGGCGTTGACCAGCTCGGCCAGGGCTGCCGAATAGGTCTCGTCACGGACATGCCAGGCTTGCAGCCAGGCCAGCTTGGCGTAGGTGGTGCCGGGGCAGGACTCTGCCATCTTGGGGTAGGACAAGCAGTCGTGTCACCAGCCGCCATTTTGGTATCGGAAAACATCTTGCACGGGATTTCTGTCTATCGAAGCAATCCGACACGGTTTTACGTGCATGTTTTTCCCCTGTTTCAGGGGTATTTGAGACCCTACGCGAGACTGGACGGAAAACAACTGTTTGGCGACACTTTCAACGCACGAACCTGACCCTATCCACGGGGTAGTGGGCTACCTTTAGGGACTTGCAAGGTCAAATGGCGGCTGGTGACACGACTGCTTGTCCTACCCCTATCAGTAGTCATCTGCACCAATCTCGCCTATGCTCAGTACTCGTGTGCACCATAGCGAGGTTTGGGCATGGCGTCAGATTCACCACCGGTCGCCGAGCAAGGTGTAGCCACGCTGTCCGATGCGGCATGGGAACAAGCCCGGCGCAGGACCGAAGTCATTGGCCCGCTGGCGGCTCACGAAACGGTCAGCCATCAGGCCGCCGATGAGGCCGCCCAGGCGCTGGGGCTTTCCCGGCGGCAGGTGTATGTCCTGATCCGCCGCACCCGGCAAGGCTCTGGCCTTGTGACGGACTTGGTGCCCGGCCGGTCTGGCGGCGGCAAAGGCAAGGGGCGTCTGCCGGAATCGGTTGAGCGCATCATCCGGGAGCTGTTGCAAAAGCGGTTCCTGACCAAACAGAAACGCACTTTGACGGCGCTTCACCGTGAATGTTGCGTGTCATGTTCGCCCAAGAAGGCATTCCCATGGAATTTTTGTCACATTACGTTCCTGATAAACCCTTTGCCTGCCTTAGACTAAATGACGGGTTAAGTGACAAATTTTGACGACTGGGGCTTTGGGGTTCACACTGTCACTTAATCGAACGTATATGTGACAGGAAAAGTATGCAAATTGGCTACATGCGGGTATCGAAGGCGGACGGATCACAGTCCACCCATCTGCAGCGCGATACGCTCATCGCCGCCGGCGTGAATCCTGCTCATCTGTACGAGGATCTGGCTTCGGGCCGACGTGATGATCGCCCTGGCTTGGCGGCCTGCCTGAAGGCGCTGCGTGAAGGCGACACGCTGGTCGTATGGAAGCTGGATCGGCTCGGCCGTGACTTGCGCCACCTGGTCAACACGGTGCACGACCTGACTGCGCGTAGCGTGGGATTGAAAGTGCTGACGGGTCACGGTGCGGCAGTTGACACCACGACCGCCGCTGGCAAACTGGTCTTTGGCATCTTTGCTGCACTGGCCGAGTTCGAGCGCGAGTTGATTTCCGAGCGAACGGTCGCCGGACTTGTTTCGGCGCGCGCTCGTGGCAGAAAAGGGGGGCGCCCGTTCAAGATGACAGCAGCCAAGCTGCGCCTGGCGAAGGCCAGCATGGGGCAACCGGAAACCAAGGTCGGCGCTCTCTGCGAAGAACTGGGGATTACCCGGCAGACGCTCTACCGACATGTGTCGCCCCAGGGCGAGCTTCGACCGGACGGCGTCAAGTTGCTCTCCCGTGGTTCAACCACCTAGGTGGCAATGGTATGACTGAGCTACGTGCTAACTCTAAGCGGCCAACCAGGCTAAAAAATGATCATAGACGGCGCAAGTGTCAATTTTTTGACGGTCGTGTGTGAGCCAAGCATTAAAATGTGAGAATGCGTTCGTGGTTGCTAGTCATTTTGATGATGTTAATGCCGTTGCAGCTGTCCTGGGCTGCAGTGGGTGCATCTTGCGCCCATGACCAGGATGCCACGGCACAGCATCTCGGACACCATGTCCACCAGCACCAGAGTTTCGAGGAAGCTCCCGCCAAGAAGTCGGCTGCTAGTGTTGCATCGCCAGATCTCGATTGCGGTACCTGCCACGCCAACTGCTCCATCGCTTTGCAGGCGGTGCTCTCTTCGTGGTTCGGCCAACCCAGTTCGGTGCTTCTGTCTCGACCGCTCCCTTGGTCGGAATCCTTGCTCGTTGATCGCCCAGATCGACCGCGTTGGACATCCCCGGTATGACCGGGGATTGTCTAGCCGCGCGATAGCACTGCGCACCTGTCAATCTCTGTAAAGCGCACCAGCCCCTTGGGGCTGGTGATGTTTTGTTTTTGGAGATTGATTGCATGCATTTTTCTCGTTGGGGGGCCTCCCCCCGCTTGCTCTGGCTCTGCGCAGTTGGGGTCATGATCGCCTTGGACCAGTTGACCAAGGCCTACTTCGCCGCGACGATTCCTTTCGGGTCTTCAATAGAGGTGACGAGCTGGTTCAACCTGGTCCATACCCTGAACGAGGGAGCCGCTTTTTCGCTTTTCGCGGATGCTGGTGGCTGGCAGCGCTGGTTTTTCATTGCAGTCAGCATTTTGGTGGTCGTTCCCATCACGCTCACCAGTCTGTTCAAACACATCGAGCCCTTAGAGCGGCTGGTCGGGGCACTGATCGTGGCCGGAGGCACAGGCAACCTCATTGACCGCATGTCCACAGGTGCAGTGACCGACTTTCTGGATGTGCACTGGCGCGGTCTGCATTGGCCGGCGTTCAACCTTGCCGATGTCTTCATCGTGATGGCCGTGATCGGCGGGGGGGTGCTGTCATTACAACCCTCCTTTACCAAAACTAGAAGCGAACCATGAAAAAGAACTGGACACTGCTGTTGCTGGCATGGCTGATTGCGACCACCGCCACGCTGGGTGCTCTTTTCATTGGCGAAGTCATGCTGATGACGCCGTGCACCTTGTGTTGGTACCAGCGCATCTTCATGTTCCCTATCGCAATCATTTTGGGAATCGCTTGCTTTGCCGATGACCGTCAGGGTGCGGTTTATGCCCTTGCACTGGCCTTGGGAGGGCTGGCTATGGCCGGCTATCACACCCTGTTGGTGGCTGGACTGATCCCCAAGTCCTGGGTGCCTTGCAGCGCTGGGGTCTCCTGCGCAGACCAAAAGCTCGAAATCCTCAATGGCATCCAGATACCTTGGCTGTCACTTGTCGCATTTATAGCACTCGCACTCCTCCTCACCACCTATCTGAGAAAGTCTTCCCGATGAATTCTAAAAAAATCACAGTTTCCGCTCTGATCATAATTATCCTGGCATTCTTCTTTCTGGGTATGAACTATTACCAGAAGCGTGTCCAGGACTCACAGGCCGAGAAGGTCAGTCAGGCAGAAAACAGGTTGGTTCGCTTTCATTCGCCAGTCTTTGGTCCGCGCAATGCGCCGGTCACGATCGTCGAGTTTTTTGACCCCGCGTGCGAGACCTGCAGAGCGTTCTATCCCATCGTCAAGGACAT
>JBLIZX010000064.1:0-7664 GCA_048860285.1 Macromonas sp.
ACAACTGTAATGACAACGACCACACCGCAACCAATTTCGACGAAGGCCCCCAGCGCTGCGGGGCTGCTGCTGGCACTGGTGGCCGGGGTGCTGTTTGCGCTGGGGCTGGTGGTGTCGGGCATGACCCAGCCGGGCAAGGTGCTGGGCTTTTTGAACTTGGCGGGCATGGCACAAGGAGCATTTCCGGGCGCGTGGGATCCGAGCCTGGGTTTTGTGATGGGCGGCGCGGTGCTGGTGACGCTGGTGGCGTTCTGGGTTACGCCCCCCAACGCACAACACCCACAGCGCCAGCCGTGGCTGGCACCCAAGTTTGAACTGCCCACCAAGAAGGCACTGGATGCCCCGCTGCTCACGGGCGCGGCGCTGTTTGGCATTGGCTGGGGGTTGGCCGGTTATTGCCCCGGCCCGGCACTGGCATCGCTGTTCACCGGTGGCAGCGACGTGTGGTGGTTTGTGCCCGCCATGCTGGCGGGGATGTGGCTGGCGCAACGCACCAGCCGCTGACACCATCCACCTACCACCCGCCTAGGCGCGCACGTTCAAGCTCAGGCTTGTTGCAGTGCGTGCCACATTTCTTTGTCGCGCTCGGCGGTCCAGATGCGCGGGTTTTTGATGCCGCTGGCTTCGTCGTAAGCGCGGGTCACGTCGAACGGCAAGCAGTGTTCGTAGATGAACACATGGCCGAAGATGGGGTCCATGCTCTTGCGGGTGTGGGCCATGGCGGCTTTCAAGTCCATGTTGGCGGCCACGGCTTCTTTGCCCGCCTGGAACAGGGTGCTCACCCAGCGCTGGGTGTAGTCCAGCGCCTTGTTCACGTTGTCGTTGCCCTTCATGGCTTCGCCACGGCCCGGCACGATGAATTCGGCGTTGAGCGCGCGCAAGGCTTCCAAGGTGGCGGGCCATTCTTCGAGTTGTGCGTCGCCGGTGTACACGCCCGCTTCGTACTCGACCAAGTCGCCGCTGAACAGCACTTTTTCTTCTTCCACCCAGGCAATGGTGTCGCCACGGGTGTGGCCCGCGCCCGGATGCCAAATCTGCACTTTGACACCACCCAGATCAATTTCCAGCGTGCCTTGACGGCCCGGTTGGCCATCGCCCACCACCATGGTCGGCCAAGTCAGGCCGGGGATGCTGTCGGCACCACGGAACAGACGCGGAAAGCGTTCCATCTCGCTCTTCATGTCTTGTGCGCCGCGCTCGACGATGAGTTCGTAGGTGCCACGGCTGGCGATGATTTCGGTCGCGCCTTCGTCCACGTAGGCACTGGCACCCAGCACGCGCACGGCGTGGTAGTGGGTCAGCAGCACGTACTTGATGGGCTTGTCCGACACCGTGCGGATTTTGGCGATCAGGTCGCGCGCCATAGCGGGGGTGGCGGTGGCATCGCTGACCATGATGTACTTGTCGCCAATGATGACCCCCGAATTCGGGTCGCCTTCGGCGGTGTAGGCCCAGCAGTGGGCGCTGAGTTGTTCAAAAGTGATCTTTTTTTCTTCCAGATCGGCCTGGCTGGCAAACGCTTTGCTCATGTAAGTCTCCGGGGTTGCGGGGGAATAACGTCGTGATGTTCAGAATTCTACCTAAACAAAATGAGTTACACATTATTGAATTTCAACCATTCTACAAACATGGTTATTCCAGCGGCCAGACCACGCCGTTGTCGTTCAGGATTGCGTCCAGCGGCACGTCGTGCGGCTCGGGTTCCAGGTCGGGCAAAAAACCGTGGGTGTAGCCCAACCCCACCGTGAAAGGCCGGGGTTGCAGTTGCGCCAACGTGCGGTCGTAGAAACCGCCGCCATAGCCCAGCCGGTAGCCGCCAGGGCCATAGCCCACGCAGGGCACAAACAGCAGGGTGGGCTGGATAAGTTCGGTGTCCTTGGGCTTGGGGATGCCGTAAGCATCTTCCTCCATGGGGCAACCGGGGTACCAAGTGTAGAAACTCAGGGTGCGGTCAATTTTGTTGATGACGGGCAACCCGATACGGCGCTTTTGGCGGGCGTTGAGCGCGTCGGCCTCCATGCCCGCTTCTTGCCAACGGAACAAGGCCGGCAAGGGGTCAAATTCGCCTTTGATAGGCCAATAAGCGCCAATCACCACATCGGGCCGATCAACCAGCCAGACGCGCAATACGCGCTGCAAAGCCTCGGCGCGGGCCAAACGGTCGGGCAGATGCAGCCGCTCTGCCACCAGTTGTTGCCGCCATAAAGCTTTGCGTGGAACCGCATCGGACGCGGTGGTGGTGGGTTTGTTGTCCATAATTCCGGGCTATGCGTATTACAACCATCATGCAGCGACAATTGTTGACCATTATGACGGCGTTGGCGTTGCCCACGCTGGCCGACATACACCCCGCCCGGCCACCGCAAGGAGCCAGCGCCAGCGGTAGCCTGGCCACCACCAGTGTGGCGGACAAAGCGGGCGACGCTGTGGTGCTGCAAATGCGCGAAGCCTTCCGCAAAAACGATGTAGCGCGCTTGCAAGAAGCGTTGCCCAAAGTACAAGGGCATCCGCTGGAACCGCTGGCGGCCTATTGGGCGCTCAAAGCTCGGTTGGAACAAGCCAGCCCCGAGGACATCCGCGCCTTCTTAACGCGTTACGCCGACAGCTATTACGAAGACCGCTTGCGCAACGACTGGCTGCTGCTGTTGGGCAAGCGCGCGGACTGGGCCACCTTTGCCCAAGAATTGCCACGTTTTCGCATGAACGACGACCGCGAAGTGCAGTGCTATGCGCTGCTGCTGCCACCGTCACCCAGCGACGCAGCGGCGCAAGTGGCCACGCGCTGGTTGGCACAAAAAGAGTTGGATCAAGGCTGTGCCAGCGCCGCGCGCCAGTTGCTGCAAACCGGCCAGATGGCCCCAGCGGTGGCGTGGCAGCGTGCCCGGCTGGCGCTGGAAAACAACCGGCCCCGCGCGGCCACACAAGCGGTAGAGTTGGTGGACATGGCCTCTGTGCCGGTGCTGGAGGCCATCTACGCCGACCCACAACGCTACCTGGACGACAAAATCACCGCCCTGCGCCCACGCACCAAAGAACTGGTGACACTGGCCCTGGTGCGGCTGGCCATGCGCAATGAAACCATGGCCGCCGAACACGCCAGCCACCTGCGCTGGCGCGCCCAACTGACCCAAGAAGAACTGAGCTGGGTATGGGGCGTGATCGGCAAACGCGCGGCACAAAACCTCAGCCCCAAGGCGCTGGACTACTTTGCTTATGCCGATAACATCCATTTGGACGACGACCACCTAGCTTGGAAAACCCGCGCCGCCCTGCGTGCAGGAGCCTGGCCACAAGTGGCCGCCGCCATCGCTGCCATGAGTCCAGCCCAGCAGCAGGAATCCACTTGGACGTACTGGCAAGCACGGGCACTGCAAGCACAATACCCCAACGACACCGCCCAGCAAAACCAAGCGCACACGCTGTACCAACGCATTGCGGGCAGCAAGGGCTTTTACGAACAACTGGCGCTGGAAGCACTGGGCCAACCCGTGACACTGCCGCCCGCCCCCGCCCCATTGGACGCACTCGAAACCCTGAGTGTGCGGCAAAACCCATCACTGCGACGCGCGTTGTACGCCATCCGCATAGGACTGCGCGCCGAAGGCGTGCGCGAGTGGAACTACGCCACCAACCTGCACACCCCCGGTGGCATGAGCGAGCGCGAATTGCTGGCAGCGGCCGACCTGGCCTGCCAGCACGAGGTGTGGGACCGCTGCATCAACACCAGCGAACGCACCAAAGACAGCGTTGACCACCTGCAACGCTACCCCACGCCATTCCACGACTTGGTGGCCCGCCGCGCGCAAGAAGTCAACCTCGACCCGGCTTACGTGTACGGCCTGATCCGGCAAGAAAGCCGCTTTGTGATGGACGCGCGCTCGGGCGTGGGCGCGTCGGGGCTGATGCAAGTGATGCCGGCCACCGCCGAATGGACGGCCAAACGCATCGGCCTGAACGGCTTTAAGGCACAAGATTTGGCGCAACGCGACACCAACATCCGCATCGGCACCGCTTACCTCAAGTTTGCGCTGGACGACGTGGAAGGCTCCATGCCGATGGCGGCCGCCGCCTACAACGCCGGGCCAGGCCGCCCACGCAACTGGCGCAACGGCCCTGTGCTGGAGGGTGCCATCTGGGTTGAAAATATCCCATTCACCGAAACACGCGATTACGTGAAAAACGTGCTGGCCAATACACTCAATTACTCGGTGCGCCTGACCGGGCAACCGCAAAAACCCAGCACGCGGCTGGGCACCATTGGGCCGCGTGCGGCCCAGGCCCCTGCTGTGCAACGCGATCTGCCCTGAACCACCCCCCGTTGGCTGGTTGATCCGTTTTCCTTCTTCATTACACCCTGGAGTCTCCCCATGAAAAAAGTTCTGGTTCTCGGCGGTACCGGCTTTGTCGGTCGCCATGTGTGCGAACAGCTCACCCGTGCAGGTATCCGCGTGACCGTGCCCACACGGCGCGCCATCAACGCACAGCATGTGCAAATGCTGCCCATGGTGGATGTGCTGGAAGCCAACGTCCACGACGAAGCCACGCTGCAACGCTTGTTGCCCGGCCACGACGCGGTGGTGAACTTGGTGGCCGCGTTGCACGGCAGCCGCAAAAATTTTGACAAACTGCATGTGGAACTGCCGCAAAAGCTGGCCCGTGCCATGCAGGCCACGGGTGTGCAACGGCTGGTTCACATCAGTGCGATTGGGGCGGACGTGAACGGCCCGTCCAACTACCTGCAAAGCAAAGGCGCGGGCGAGGCAGCACTGCAAGGGGCAGGCCTGCAACTGACCATCCTGCGCCCCAGCGTGATTTTTGGGGCCGAAGACAAGTTCATGAACCTGTTTGCGCGCCTGCAACGCTGCCTGCCCGTGGTGCCATTGGCCGGGGCCGATGTGAAATTCCAACCCGTGTGGGTGGGCGACGTGGCCAAAACCGTGCTGCGCTGCCTGCAAGACCCCGAACACACCATGGGCCAAACCTATGAACTGGGTGGCTCGCAAGTGTTCACCTTGCGCGAACTGGTGCAGTTGGCAGGCAAACTCTCGGGGCACCCGCGTCCCGTCATTGGTATGCCGCTGGCACTGGGCTGGCTGCAAGCCGGCCTGATGGAAATCATGCCGGGCGAGCCGCTGATGAGCACCGACAACGTGTGCTCGCTGATGCGCGACAACGTGGCCAATGGCCAGTTGCCGGGCCTGGAAGCCTTCGACATCACCCCCGCCGCGCTGGAGCCCACCGCCGCACAATACTTGGACTTGCAAGGCCGGGCCGACCCGTTATTGCAAGCGCGTTTGCGTGCGGGCCGCTAAAGCCCGATACTTCGCACTTCGGCGGTTTTGGCCGTTGTGCGCCTTTTAACCAAAGGGGCCTGTACCACGCAGGCCCCATTGTTGTCTCTTTTTGAATTCACCATGCCCCACCCCGCCCAGCCAGCGACCGATGTTGCCACCCGCCCCGCCAGCGCCACCACGGTACACCGCAGTGAGCACCAACGCGACATCATCAACCGGCTGCGCCGCATTGAGGGCCAGGTGCGCGCCCTGACCGACATGATCGAGAGCGGGCGCAGTTGCGAAGAAGTGGCGCAACAAATGTCGGCCGCCCGCAAAGCGATGGACAAAGCCTTTTACCGGATGATGGCGTGCTCGATGTTGGAAGCGGTGTCCAACACCGACGGCGACTTGGTGCAAGAAGTGGAACGCTCCACCCGCATCTTAGAAAAGTACGCCTGAGCGGCATGGCGGACTTTCGCACCTACTTGGTGGGGGGGGCGGTGCGCGACGGCCTGATGGGCCACTTTCACACCGCACACCGCCTGCCCGACGGCAGCGTCCACGCCGACCGCGACTGGGTGGTGGTGGGGGCCACGCCACCCGTGCTGCACGCCCAAGGCTTTGTGCCTGTGGGGCGGGACTTTCCCGTTTTTTTGCACCCGCACACGCGCGAGGAGTACGCCCTGGCGCGCACCGAACGCAAAACCGCACGCGGCTACCACGGCTTTGATTTTTACGCCGAAGCGGACGTGACCATCGAAGAAGACCTGGCGCGGCGCGACCTGACCATCAACGCCATGGCCATCCCCGCCGAGGCGCTGGACGGCGACGGTTGTTTTGACCCACTGCACGGCGACCTGATCGACCCTTACGGCGGCCAGCGCGACTTGCAGGCCAAAGTGCTGCGCCACGTCACCGAAGCCTTCCACGAAGACCCGGTGCGCATCTTGCGCATGGCACGCTTTGCCGCACGCTGGCCCGATTTCACCATCGCCCCCGAAACACAAGCCTTGATGCAGCAGATGGTGGCGCATGGCGAGGTCAATCACCTGGTACCCGAGCGCGTGTGGCAAGAACTGTCGCGTGGGCTGATGGAACAGCGCCCCTCGCGCATGCTGGAGGTGCTGCGCGGCTGTGGTGCGCTGGCGGTGCTGCTGCCCAGCGTGGACAAGTTGTGGGGGGTGCCGCAACGCGCCGAACACCACCCCGAGGTGGACACCGGCCTCCACCTGCAACTGGTGTTGGACATGGCCGCCCGCCTGCAAGCGCCGCTGACGGTGCGGCTGGCCTGCCTGTGCCACGATTTGGGCAAAGGCAACACCCCTGCCGACGTGCTGCCGCGCCACATCGGGCACGAAGCCCGCAGCGTGAAGCTGTTGCGCGAGCTGTGCGACCACTGGCGCGTGCCACGCGACTGCCGCGAACTGGCCGAGGTGGTGGCGCGCGAACACGGCCACATCCACCAGAGTGCCAACCTCTCAGCCCCCGCCACGCTGCGGCTGCTGGAACGTTGCGATGCCATCCGCCGCCCGGCGCGCTTTGCCGAAGTGCTGCTGGCCTGCGAATGCGACGCACGGGGCCGGCTGGGCCACGGCGACGATGCCTACCCGCCAGCCACCCGGCTGCAATGCGCGCTGGACGCGGCGCTGGCGGTCGAAACCGCGCCGATTGCCGCCGAGGTGCAAGCGCGCAGCACCGACCCACGCAAGACCGGCCTGCTGATTGCCCAAACGATTGAAGCGGCCCGCACCACGGCGGTGGCACAGGCGCTCAACACGCTGGCCCACACAGCGGCCCGCTGAAACCCATTCAGCCGCCGCGCTGCCCCGCCAGTGCCGCGTGCGCCCAACGCACAATGTCGGCCTGCCGCATGGCACCGGGTTGGCGTGCGACCTCGCGCCCGTGGCGGAACAACGCCAACGTGGGGATGCTGCGAATCTGGAACCGTGCGGCCAACGCCTGCTGCTCCTCGGTGTTGACCTTGAGCAACCGCATCTGAGGCTCCAACTGCGCGGCAGCGGCCTCAAAAGCGGGGGCCATCATGCGGCATGGCCCACACCACGGAGCCCAAAAATCCACCAGCAACGGCACGTCGCTGCGCGCAAGGTGCTTGTCGAAGCTGGCCTCGTCCACCGCCAGCGGGTGGGCCGTGAACAGTGGGCGGTGGCACTTGCCGCAATCGGGCGCGCTGTGCAGGTGCTGGGCGGCCACGCGGTTGGTGGCCAGACAGTGCGGACAGACAAGGTGCAACGGATCGGGGGTGGACATGGCAGGTGCTCCAAGGCGGGTGATGCCTGCATGTTGGGGTGGGTGCAGCGGGTTTTCAATAGATACCGCGCTGGGTATTTTGACCCTGCCCGCACGGCGTTCAAAGCAACTGCTGGATCA
>JBLIZX010000065.1:0-2365 GCA_048860285.1 Macromonas sp.
AAAGACCCATTCTTTTAATTAACGCAACTCTGAAATCAGCAATGCTTTTCGGCTAACCAAAAGGAAGGACTCAATACGCTGCCTAAGAATCTGCTGTCCCCTATGGATATCAGAAAAGGAAAAATTACGAGACTTAGAGGAGTCGCAATTTTTCTCTTCGTCTCCTAAAGAACCGATCCGTTCTAATTGATTGTTCATTTGATGTATTCTTTCTTCTCAAATTTGATGTTCCACCCCAAGGGATATGCGGGTTTGCGGCGCAACAGAAAGCTAAAAAATTTAATACCAAACAAAGGGCCCGACCATTCAAGGAATGCCACTTACCCTTGGCAGTAATTGGATATTCTTGGAACAAAAAAAACCGACTGTTCAAGTCGGTCTAAAGTCCAGAAGGACATCACAACTAACATTTCAATCCACGAACTAAACTCGGATTTTCCTCATCTGCACCTATTAAGAAGATGCAAGTGGAGAAATGCAAAGGAGTGTTGCTGCGTGCTGCATGGTCAAAAACTTGGGAAAGAGATGAAGCCATGACTAGCTTTTTACGAGTGATCGGCAGCCCCGCTATCTCAATTAAGAGACCGGGAGCTTTGCGCCACTGGATCGCTCCAGATTTGCCTCGCAATCAACTGGTCAAAACCAGTCTTAAGGTCATCCTGAATCCGTGAGTTCCCCAGCGTAGAGCCACACTTTCCCCATTGAAATCAATGCGTTAGCCATCACCTGCTCATCACCCTGCAGGTGAGCTTTTGCATGACCGATTTCATTATCAAGAAACTGCCCTACGACCTGAGTTCCCACGCCGGCCTGGCGCTGGTTGGGCAGTATCTCAAGCGTATCAATCTCAACGCCCTGGTCGATCCCCGCTTTGCCGTGCGCACGGGCGTGGCCAACAGCGACATCCTCAAGTCTTACCTGGGCCTGCTGTGCCTGGGCAAGAACGACTTTGATGCCATCGAGGGCTTTCGCACGGATGACTTCTTCAAGCGCTCGCTGGCGGTGCAAGCGGTGCCTTCGAGTCCGACGCTGCGTCAACGCCTGGATGCCCAGGCCTGCCAGTGGTTTGAACTGGCCACCCAGATCAACACGGCGCTGCTGGCGGGCACCATCGATGGCAAGCCCATTGACTTTGGTACGTTGCCAGGCAACCTCACGCCGCTGGACATTGATACCTTTGTCATGGACAACAGCGGCACCCGCAAGGAGTTGGTGGGGCGCACCTACACGGGTGTGCAAGGTTATTGCCCGCTGGCCGCTTATCTGGGCACCCAGGGCTATTGCCTGGAGTTGGCCTTGCGCCCGGGCTCGCAGCACTCGGCCTACGAAGGCGAGTACGACCTCGAACGTGTACTGCCCATGGCAGCATCCTTGGTCAAGACGCCGCTGCTGGTGCGTGCAGATTCGGGGTTTTGTTCGCTCAAGCTCATGCAGGAGATCACCAAGCAGGCCATCGAGGCCAAGCGCGAGATGCCCTTCATCATCAAGTGGAATCCGCGCTCGACGCCCGTAGAGACCATTGCGCAGGCCAAGGTGGCCGATGCGGCGGTGCACTGGCACGAGCATCGCCCGGGCAAGCGTTCTTGCTTGTGGCAGCAGACCCTGGCTCTTGAAGGGGTGGGCAGTGCGCAGTGTCCCGTGCGGCGCATCTACCGCCTGATCGAGCGCACCATCGACAAGCACGGCCAGCCGCTGCTGCTGCCCGAGTATGTGCTCGAAGGCTGGAGCACCACGCTGGCCAGCACCTTCACGCCCGAGCAGGTCATTGCGCTGTACTGCGATCACGCCACGCACGAGCAGTTCCACTCGGAGTTCAAGACCGACATGGACCTGCAGCGCCTGCCGTCGGGCAAGTTCGATACCAATTACCTGGTGTGCCAGCTGGCGGCAGTGGCCATGAATTTGCTGCGCCTGATAGGGCAGCACACCTTGAGCGGGCCGCACTCCCCGGTGCGCCATGAGGCAAAGCGTCGGCGTATCAAGACGGTGCTGCAGGAGCTGATGTACAAGGCCGCACGCCTGATCCGTCACGCGGGCCAGACTTTCCTGGGCCTGGGGTGCAATGATGGTGCGCTGCAGGTCTTTGAGCGCCACTACGGGCAGCTGCGCAGCACATAGGGGCACCCCCCTCTCGGGTGCCCAGCCCACTGCCAAACACTCAGCACCTTGCCCGGTCACACGCTGGCAGGAGCAGGCGTGCCCGCAAGCGGGCAGTGCCTGCCCAAAACGGGAAAAACGCACGCGCAACCGCCCCAGACAGGTCGCCTGTTTGGCTTGGCGGAGGCATTTTGCGGTCATTGGCGAAGTTCAATGGAGCAAGTCAGGGCGAGGGAGGGCAATATTTTGGGCAGGTCACGGATTCAGG
>JBLIZX010000066.1:0-10067 GCA_048860285.1 Macromonas sp.
GCCATCCACACCAAACACAACACCGACAACAACACCGCCCCACCCTGTGCCATCGCTTGGGCCATCGCCCACCAAGCCAAACCAATCAGCACCTGCCCCAAACCCAAACGCACGGCGCGCGGCACATCAGGCCAGCCCACCACACCACGGTACAGCAACCACACGGTCATGACCACCCACACCAGCGCAGCGCCTTGCCACAACCGCGGCATGGGCACCGACAACCCCCACCAACTCCAAGCGGCTGCCAACACAGTGCCCAACGCGCCGCCCCACACCAGTGCAGCAGGTTGGGTGCAACCATTCAGCTTCGCCCATTCCCAACCAGCAATGGCCATCAGGCACAAAGTCAAAACACCCAACGGGGCAGCATCAGGGTACAACAAGGCCGGTAAAAACACCGCCAACAAAGCCAAAGCGGTGATGACACGTTGTTTTAGCATGGCCGAACCCCATCAGCGGTTTGCAGGTTGGGCCGCATCACAATTGTTCCGAAGTACGGCCAAAACGGCGCTCACGTTGGGCGTAAGCCAACAATGCGCGGTCAAACTCTGCCTCGTCAAATTCAGGCCACCATTTGTTTGAAAAAAACAGCTCGGTGTACGCCGCTTGCCACAACAAAAAATTGCTCAACCGCTGCTCACCGCCGGTGCGAATCAACAAATCTGGGTCGGGCACATGCGACAGTGCCAACGCTTGGGACACACTCTGCTCCGTGATGGCTTCGCCTCGCGCAGCCAAAGCTTGTGCCGCTTGCACCATGTCCCAACGGCCACCGTAATTGAAGCAAATGTTGAGCACCAAGCGATCGTTGCCCACCGTATCGTCTTCAGCTTGTTGCAACGCTTGCTGCACCTCTGAAGCCAACGTGGAACGTTGCCCCGGAAAGTGGATGCGTACGCCGTAATCACGCATTTCTGGCACATAGCTTGACAACGCCTTGATGACCAACGACATCAAGCCCGACACCTCGTCGGGTGGCCGCCGCCAATTTTCCGACGAAAACGCGAACACCGTCAACACGCGCACATCGCGCTGTTGTGCCCAACGCACCATCTGGCACAACACTTCCACCCCTTGGCGATGCCCCACCAAACGAGGCAAAAAGTGGCTTTTTGCCCAACGCCCGTTACCGTCCATCACAATGGCAACGTGGTATGGAATGGAAGGGTCGTAGGTCACGGGGCGCAAATGGACATCCAAACGGTACAAAGGAAAAACAACACATCACTGGAGCAGCGGCCACACCGCCCCAGCACAGCTCAAATCACCATCAAATCCTGCTCTTTGGCGGCGATCAGTTTGTCGATTTCGCCGATCATGCGGTCGGTCAATTTCTGCACCTCGTCTTGCGAGCGACGGTCATCGTCTTCCGAAATCAGCTTGTCTTTAAGCAACTTTTTGGCGTGCTCGTTGGCATCACGGCGCAAGTTGCGCACCGCAATCTTGGCGTTCTCACCCTCACTGCGCACCACTTTGGTCAATTCCTTGCGGCGCTCTTCGGTCATGGCTGGAATTGGGACGCGGATCAAATCGCCTTGGCTGGCCGGGTTCAGGCCCAAATCGGATTCACGGATCGCCTTTTCAATTTTGGCCCCCATGCCTTTTTCCCACGGTGCCACGCCAATGGTACGCGCGTCCAACAACGACAGGTTGGCCACTTGCGACAACGGCACCATGGAGCCGTAATAGTCCACGTGCACCACATCCAACAACGCAGGATTGGCGCGACCCGTGCGCACACGGCCCAAAGCGTTCTTCAACGCTTCGAGCGATTGCAGCATTTTATGTTCAGTGTTCTTTTTGATATCGGCAAATTCCATGACGATTCCTTGTAAATCGAAAAGATACTATCAAACGTGCACCAGCGTGCCCTCATCTTCACCCAGCACCACGCGGCGCAAAGCCCCTGGCTTAAAGATGCTGAACACCTTCACGGGCAGGTTTTGGTCGCGGCACAACGCAAACGCGGTCGCGTCCATCACTTCCAGTTGGCGGGCCATCGCTTCGTCAAAGCTGATGCTGTTGTAGCGGGTAGCGGTGGCATCCTTCTTCGGATCGGCGGTGTACACCCCATCGACCTTGGTGGCCTTGAGCACCACTTCAGCGCCAACCTCAGCACCACGCAAAGCGGCAGCGGTGTCGGTGGTGAAAAACGGGTTGCCCGTGCCAGCGGCAAACACCACCACTTTGCCCTCTTCCAGATACTGCAAGGCTTTGGGACGCACATATGGCTCTACCACTTGGTCGATGGCAATGGCCGACATCACACGGGCCTTGATCCCGGCTTTCTCCATCGCATCGCCCAAAGCCAACGCGTTCATCACGGTGGCCAACATGCCCATGTAATCGGCGGTAGCGCGGTCCATACCGACCGATCCACCCGCCACGCCACGGAAAATGTTACCGCCACCAATCACCACCGCCACTTCCACGCCCAAACGCGTCACTTCCGCCACTTCATCAACCATGCGAACGATGGTGGCGCGATTGATGCCAAAAGCATCGTCGCCCATGAGGGCTTCGCCCGACAGTTTGAGAAGAATACGCTTGTAAACAGGCATAGGAACATCCATAAAGTGAGTGGGAAGATTTTAAGGCTTGAGTGTGGCTACGGCCGACCCTTTGCGGGGCCGGCCGTAGCAAAATACCGACTCAGAGCCATCCGGCTCTGAACCACAATGGTTAGGCGGCTTGGGCAGCGGCCACTTGGGCAGCCACTTCAGCGGCAAAATCGTCCACCTTCTTCTCAATGCCTTCGCCCACGATGAACATGGTGAAACCCTTGACGTTGGTGTTGGTCGACTTCAGGTAAGCGCCCACGGTTTGTTTGCCGTCGGCGGCCTTCACAAACACTTGATCCAGCAGCGAGACTTCCTTCAGGTACTTTTGCACCGCACCTTCGATCATTTTGGTGGCGATTTCAGCCGGCTTGCCAGACTCGGCAGCCTTGGCTTCGGCCACCACGCGCTCTTTGGCCACCAGCTCGGCGGGCACATCGGCACTGGACAGGGCCACCGGCTTCATGGCAGCGATGTGCATAGCGGTGTCCTTGGCGGCGGTCAGGTCGCCATCAAACTCCACCACCACGCCAATGCGCACACCGTGCAGGTATACGGCCAGATTGCCACCCTCGCTGTAACGCTTGAAGCGGCGGATGCTCATGTTCTCACCAATCTTGCCAATCAGACCCTTGCGCACTTCTTCCACGGTCGGGCCAAAGCCTTCCATGGCCAACGGCAGTTCGGACAAAGCGGCCACATCGGCGGGATTGTTCTGGGCCACCAGCTGCGCCACGCTGTTGCAGAAGGCCAAGAACAGTTCGTTTTTGGACACAAAGTCGGTTTCGCAGTTGACTTCCACCAGCGCGCCGGTGCTGCCATCCACAAAGCTGGCCACCACGCCTTCGGCGGTCACACGGCTCGCTGCCTTGCCGGCCTTGCTGCCCAGCTTGACACGCAGAATTTCTTCAGCTTTGTCCATGTTGCCTTCGGCTTCGGTCAAGGCCTTCTTGCATTCCATCATCGGGGCATCGGTCTTGGCGCGCAGATCGGCAACCATTTTCGCGGTAATTGCAGCCATTTTTTTCTCCGTTTGAGTCGTTTGACTCTGAATAATGGGGGGATGAGATGAAACTTAGGTTACAAAAAAGGGGCTTGTCAGCCCCTTTTTGCCTTGGCGTGACCGCTTAGGCAGCGGCGTTTTCGACTTCAACGAACTCGTCGCCAGCAGCGGCTTGCACAGCCTTGACCACATCGGCGGTAGCGTTGTTGCGGCCTTCGATGATGGCATCGGCAATGCCACGGGCGTACAAAGCCACAGCTTTGGCGGAGTCGTCGTTGCCCGGAATCACGTAATCAATGCCTTCGGGCGAGTGGTTGGTGTCCACCACGCCAATCAACGGAATGCCCAGCTTCTTGGCTTCAGCGATGGCGATTTTGTGATAGCCCACGTCGATCACGAAAATGGCATCGGGCAAAGCGGCCATGTCTTGGATACCGCCGATGTCTTTTTCCAGCTTTTCCATTTGACGGCTGAAAGTCAGCTGTTCTTTTTTGGACATGCTGTCCAGACCAGCTTCTTTTTGCGCTTGCATGTCTTTGAGGCGCTTGATGGAAGTCTTAACGGTCTTGAAGTTGGTCAGCATGCCGCCCAACCAACGCTGTTCTACGCAAGGCACACCAGCGCGAGCGGCTTCTTGGGCCACGATATCGCGCGATTGGCGCTTGGTGCCCACCATCAGCACGGTACCACCGTTGGAGGTCAGTTGACGCACGAACTTGGCGGCTTCTTCAAACAACGGCAACGTCTTTTCGAGGTTGACAATGTGAATTTTGTTGCGGTGACCAAAGATGTACGGAGCCATCTTGGGGTTCCAGAAGCGGGTTTGGTGACCGAAGTGAACACCGGCTTCCAGCATTTCGCGCATAGAAATGGACATGATTTTTTTCCAAAGGTTGGGACTTAAAGCAAACCCTGATTGGTACCGCACAATACCAGCGGACAGACCAACACCTGTGTGGGGTTTGTTTGCGAATGGGTTGAATTTTGCTGTCGACGCAGGCCGATAATTTGCAAAACTTTTTGATTGTAACACCGCCTCTGGGCCCAATACACCATGCACCGTATCCTATCTTCCTCCGCCACTTGGCCTTTGTACGGGGTTGAACGCAGCCGTCAGTTGGAAGAACACGCTCTGGCCTGCACCCCACCCCACACACTGATGCAACGCGCCGCACAAGCGGTGTTTCGTCTCGGGTGCGCACTGTACCCGCACGCACGCCGCATTTGGGTGGCTTGCGGCCCCGGCAACAACGGCGGCGACGGTCTGTTGGCCGCCACCGCTTGGCACGCGCTGCGCGCCTCGCATGGCGTAGAAGTGACGGTGACTTGGCACGGTGACCCAGACCGCCTGCCCACCGATGCCCGCTGGGCCTGGGAACAGGCACAAGCAGCGGGCGTGGTTTTTTCCAGCCAACCACCTGCACACTTCGATCTGGCCATAGACGCTTTACTGGGTTTGGGCAGCCAACCACGGGCCCTGACCACCGACCACCCGATGGGACGCTGGCTGCACCACTTGCAAACCACCCACGCGCCGGTGTTGTGCGTTGATCTGCCCAGCGGCCTCCATGCCGACACCGGCCACTGGCCCCACCCATGTCCGGCACCACCCCAAGGGCCACGGCACACGCTGGCGTTGTTGAGCCTGAAACCGGGGCTGTTCACCGCCGACGGACGCGACGCAGCGGGCGATATCTGGCTGGACGATTTGGGCATCACGCACCACAACGCACCTGCGCCCAACGCATGGTTGACCCCGCCCTGCGCGACACGGCAGCCGTCTCAACGCCAGCAACAACACAGTGCCCACAAAGGCCTGTACGGCGACGTGCTGGTTTTGGGTGGACAACACATCGCCATTAACGGCCAAGGCATGACCGGCGCTGCACTGCTGGCGGCTCGCGCCAGCCTGCACGCTGGGGCCGGTCGTGTTTACGTGGGTTTGCTGGACGCACAGCCCGGTCACCCCAGCTTAACCGTTGATCCTGTGTACCCAGAACTGATGTTGCGCGATGCGGCCACCCTGGCCCATTCAGAACTGGCCCAACACGCCACCACCGTGTGCGGCTGTGGCGGTGGTGAAGCGGTGCAACACGTGCTGCCCATGCTGCTGGCACACAGCCCGCGCTTGGTGCTGGATGCCGATGCGTTGAACCAAATCGCCCGTCAAGGTGAGTGGCAACAAACACTGCAACAACGTCGCACCCGACACCAACTGACTCTGCTGACACCGCACCCCCTAGAGGCGGCGCGGTTGCTTGATACCGACAGTACCACGGTACAACGCGATCGGCTGCAAGCCGCCACCATTTTGGCCGAACGCTACCAATGCTGGGTGGCCTTGAAAGGCTCTGGCACCGTGCTGGCGGCCCCAGAACGCACCCCCTGCATCAACCCCAGCGGCAACGCCTTGCTGGGCACCGCAGGCACAGGCGACGTGCTGGCGGGCATGATCGGCGCACAGTGGAGCATGCGGCACAGCGCCAACCCACATCCCACCACCGCGCAAGCTGAAACTGTGGCTTGGCAAGCCCTGCAAGCCGCGGTGTACCAGCATGGACGGCTCGCCGACCAATGGCCAGCCCACCAAGCTTTGCGCGCTGGGGCGCTGGCAACGGCCATCACGCCCCCCTGAACCCGTGCATCAAACCAGCAACATCAGCCCAATTTGCAGCAACACAAACAGCACCAGCACCGACAAATCCACCCCACCAATGTGCGGCACCACACGGCGTATCGGGCCCAGCACGGGGTCGATCAAGCGCGACAGCATGCCCTGCATCGGCGAGAACGGTTGCACCCACGACAACACCGCGTAGGCAATCGCCACCAGCATCACCCCTTGCAAGGCGGTGCGCAACAAAAATTTGCCGGCAATCCACGGCAATGTGACCAACCACGCCACCGGGTTAAAACTTTGCGCCCATCCCCCCACCAAGGCAAACCATACGGTGGCGTACAGCAGCGCCAGCAACAGTGCCGCCACCAAACTGCCCCAATCGGTGTTGGCCTGCATCCAGCGCCGGGGCAAGGTTTTGCGCAACGGGGTCACCAACCAATCGGTGACGGCCATCACAAACAAGCCCGGCTGCTGCGTCATACGCAACCGCCGACTGTTCATCCAAGCGCGCAACAACGCCGCACCCACAAAAAAGAAGAAAACGGTATCCACCAGAAACAACAATACAGACATCAACATTTCAACGCTTGCCCTTGCGAGGTTTGGCAGCGGCAGGGCCTGTGGCCCCACGGCGTGATTTGGCCGTCGGTGCTGGTTTGGCCTTGCTTGCCGTTGCCGAGTGACGCGTTGTTTTGCGCACCGGACGGTTGTTGGGCTCATCCACCACAGCGGAGGTAGCACGCGCAGGCAACTTTCCCGCGTCGCGCACCAATTTGTAGCTCAACACATCGTCGTTGTCCTGCACCAGGCGAAAGTCGATGCGTCGCCCATCCAGATCCACCCGGCTGACTTGCACCCGCACCTTGGTGCCCAGTGCGTAACGAATACCGGTGCGCTCTCCGCGCAACTCCTGCCGAGGTTCATCAAAGCGGTAGTACTCGCCCCCCAGCTCGGTGATGTGGATCAAACCCTCGACATACAAACTGTCCAGCGTAACGAACAGGCCAAAACTGGTAACAGAGGTCACCACACCGGTGAATTCTTCACCCAGGTGCTCGCGCATGTACTTGCACTTGAGCCAAGATTCCACGTCGCGGCTGGCTTCATCGGCACGGCGTTCGTTGGCGCTGCAATGCAACCCTGCCGCTTGCCAAGCCAACAGGTCGGCAGACACCTTTTTGGGCTTGCCGGTTTTTTCGTCCAACGACGGCGGCGCGTTGCGCGTGGCCAAGCGTTTGGCCAGCTTGGCGTGCGCCTCGCCCGGCGTGGGCAACACCGGCAATTGGTAGCGACGCTCCCCCAAAATGCACTTGATAACCCGGTGTACCAGCAAGTCCGGATAACGCCGGATCGGGCTGGTAAAGTGGGTGTACGCATCAAACGCCAAGCCGAAGTGACCACTGTTGTGCGGCGAGTAAATTGCCTGCTGCATCGAGCGCAACAACATCTGGTGGATTTGCGGCGCATCGGGGCGGTCTTCGGTGGCCGCTGCAATGCGCTGGAATTCGGACGGGGCGGGCTCATCGGTTACGGTGTACGGCACCGCCAGCGCCTTGAGGTACTGGCGCAACACCTCCAACTTCAATGGCGTGGGGCCCTCGTGCACCCGGAACAGCCCTGGGTGTTTGGCGTGGGCAATGAACTCGGCAGAACACACGTTGGCCGCCAACATGGCTTCTTCAATCAACTTGTGCGCATCGTTGCGGGTGCGCGGCACAATTTTTTCAATCCGGCCCGACTCGTCGGACACAATCTGGGTCTCGGTGGTTTCGAAGTCCACCGCACCGCGTTGCTCGCGGGCGGCCAGCAAGGCGCGGTACACGTCGTGCAGGTTCAACAAATACGGTACCAGCGGCTGGCGCTGCTGCGCTTCCGGACCACGGGTGTTTTGCAAGATGGCTGCCACTTCGGTGTAGGTCAAACGACCATGGCTGAACATCACCGCTGGGTAGAACTGGTAAGCGTGGATCTCACCCTTGGCGTTGATGAGCATGTCGCACACCATGCACAGGCGCTCTACGTTCGGGTTGAGCGAACACAGGCCGTTGGAGAGCTTTTCCGGCAACATCGGAATCACACGGCGCGGAAAGTACACGCTGGTGGCGCGGTCGTAGGCATCGATGTCAATGTCCGAACCGGTTTCCACATAATGGCTCACATCGGCAATGGCCACCAACAAGCGCCAGCCTTTGCCGCGTCCCACTTTGGCGGGTTCGCAATACACCGCGTCGTCAAAATCGCGCGCGTCTTCACCGTCGATCGTGACCAGTGGTACGTCGGTCAAATTGATGCGGTGTTTCTTGTCGGCAGCGCGCACCTTGTCGGGCAAGGCTCGGGCTTGGGCGAGCGCAGCTTGCGAGAACTCGTGTGGCACACCGTACTTGCGCACCGCAATTTCAATTTCCATGCCGGGATCGTCGATGTCGCCCAACACCTCCTTGATGCGGCCCACCGGCTGGCCGTACAGCGCGGGCGGCTCGGTCAGCTCCACCACCACCACTTGCCCCGGCTGGGCCTGACCCAAGGCTTGCTTGGGCACCAACACATCTTGGCCGTAACGTTTGTCTTCGGGGGCCACCAGCCAAACACCGCCTTCTTGCAACAAACGCCCAATGATGGGGGCGTTGGAACGCTCCACAATTTCCGTCACCCGTCCTTCGGGGCGGCCCTTGCGGTCGTAGCGCACCACACGGGCCTTGACGCGGTCTTTGTGCAGCACGGCACGCATCTCGTTGGGCGGCAGATACAGATCAGGTTCGCCATCGTCACGCACCACAAAACCGTGGCCGTCGCGGTGACCGGACACCACGCCGTCGAATTCAAGTAGGTTGTTGTTCTGGGTTTTTTCTTTCACGGGTCAAAATCTTGGTTAAATTAACGCTACAATAACAGCTTATCTGAAAGCCCAGGTGGCGGAATTGGTAGACGCACTAGTTTCAGGTACTAGCGCTGAGAGGCGTGGAGGTTCGAGTCCTCTCCTGGGCACCAATCATAAGTTGAAAGCTTGCAAATTTGTTTTTGCAAGCTTTTTTCTTTTGCAAAGCCAAAAACCGCCTGTCGGTATGTCTGATACTCGATGAGACATCCAAATGTGTGCGCCATTGGCGCAAACAAGAGCCACCACAAAAATCGGCGCAATTTTTTGTGCTGCTGCCAAATTTCCCCAAAACCACGCTACAATTCGACTCATTCCTGAGATGCCCAGGTGGCGGAATTGGTAGACGCACTAGTTTCAGGTACTAGCGCTGAGAGGCGTGGAGGTTCGAGTCCTCTCCTGGGCACCAAACATTCAAGGCTTGCAATTTGCAAGCTTTTTTTGTTTCCCGGCTTCAAAAAACCGAACACTGCCACACAAGCTGGAGCCACCCTGCCTTGGCAAGCAGCGAGGCTCACAAGGTTCAGCGGCATACACCGCCGAACCCAACCACTCATACCGCGCAGGCAATCACACCACTTGACCAACGAGGTCGTGACCTTCGGTGCCCACAATGCGGGCTTTTACAAAATCGCCCACCTTGTAGGTCTTGCTGGCTTTTTCGGGCGGCAACAACCGTACCGTGCCATCGATTTCTGGCGCATCGGCGTAGCCGCGCCCCACCCCGCCCTTTTTGCCCAGGCTCACGGCCTGATCAACCAGCACTTGCATGGTGGCCCCGACGCGGCGTTGCAGCTTGGCCACCGACACCTCCTCGGCCACCGCCATAAAGCGGGCCTGACGCTCAGCGCGCACCGCATCGGGCACCGGGTTGGGCAGCTCGTTGGCGGTCGCACCTTCAACGGGTGAATAGGCAAAACAGCCCGCGTGGTCAATCTCCGCCTCGCGCACAAAGTCCAGCAGGTGCTGGAATTCTTCTTCCGTCTCGCCCGGAAAACCGGCAATGAA
>JBLIZX010000067.1:0-5778 GCA_048860285.1 Macromonas sp.
GGCGCTGGTGTTTGGTGCCGACTCCGAGCCCGTCAAGTCTGGCCGCGTGGCCACCGTGCAAGCCATTGGCGGCACCGGCGGCCTGAAGATCGGCGCCGACTTCCTGAAGAAAGTCAGCCCCGACGCCAAGGTACTGATCTCCGACCCCAGCTGGGAAAACCACCGCGCCCTGTTCACCAACGCCGGTTTTGTGGTGGACACCTACGCCTACTACGACGCCGCCAAGCGTGGCGTGAACTTTGACGGCATGCTGGCCAGCCTGAACGCCGCAGCCCCCGGTACCATCATCGTGCTGCACGCCTGCTGCCACAACCCCACCGGCTATGACCTGACACCCGCGCAGTGGGACCAGGTGATTGCCGTCGTCAAAGCCAAGGGCCTGACCGCATTCCTGGACATGGCCTACCAGGGCTTTGGTCACGGCATTGCCGAAGATGGCGCCGTGATCCAGAAGTTCGTGGATGCCGGCCTGAGTTTCTTCGTGTCCACCAGCTTCTCCAAGAGCTTCAGCCTGTACGGCGAGCGCGTGGGTGCCCTGAGCGTGCTGTGCGACAACAAAGAAGAAGCCGCCCGCGTGCTGAGCCAGCTCAAGATCGTCATCCGCACCAACTACTCCAACCCGCCCACCCACGGTGGTGCGGTGGTGGCCGCTGTGCTGAGCAACCCCGAACTGCGCGCCCTGTGGGAGCAAGAACTGGGCGGCATGCGCGTGCGCATCAAAGAAATGCGCCAAAAGCTGGTGGACGGTCTCAAAGCCGCCGGTGTGGGACGTGATATGTCCTTCATCACCACCCAAATTGGCATGTTCAGCTACTCGGGGCTGACCAAAGACCAGATGGTGCGCCTGCGCAGCGAATTTGGCGTGTACGGCACCGACACTGGCCGCATGTGCGTGGCCGCGCTCAACAGCAAAAACATCGATTACGTGTGCAAGGCCATCGCAGCCGTGCTGTGATAGCCACCGTGCCACGTGGGATGCAAGAAAAGCCGGTTCACCCGGCTTTTTTTGTGCGCCATCGCATGTCAAAACCATGACGACCGCTGGCCAAACCTGCTATATTGCTGCACTGCAACATAACATTTATTGAGAGAAAAACCATGCTCTACCAGATCTACGAAACCCAACGCTCGTTGATGGAGCCGTTCTCTGACCTGGCGCAAGCCGTCTCCAAGCTGTACAGCAATCCGCTGTCACCGCTGGGCCAGAACCCTTGGGCACAACGCGTTGCCGCCGGCTACGACCTGCTGCACCGTCTGGGCAAAGATTACGAAAAACCCACCTTTGACATCCGCACCGTGGCGGTGGACGGTGTGGACGTGGCGATTTATGAGCGCGTCGAAATCAACAAACCGTTCTGCGAACTGCGCCGCTTCAAACGTTTTACCGACGACCCCGCCACCCTGACCAACCTGAAACAACAGCCGGTGGTGCTGGTGGTGGCCCCGTTGTCGGGCCACTACGCCACGCTGCTGCGCGACACGGTGCGCACGCTGCTGCGCGACCACAAGGTGTACATCACCGACTGGCGCAACGCACGCTTGGTGCCGCAATCCGACGGCGACTTCCACCTCGACGACTACGTCAACTACGTGCAGGACTTCTTGCGCTACCTGCAAGAACGTTACGGCAACTGCCACGTCATCAGTGTGTGCCAACCCACCGTGCCGGTGATGGCCGCCGTATCGCTGATGGCCAGCCGTGGCGAAACCACCCCGCTGACCATGACCATGATGGGCGGCCCCATTGATGCCAGCCGCTCCCCCACCGCCGTCAACACGCTGGCCGTTCACCGCAGCTTTGAGTGGTTCGAAAACAACGTCATCTACCGCGTGCCGAGCAACTTCCCCGGTGCAGGCCGCCGCGTGTACCCCGGCTTCCTGCAATACGCAGGCTTTGTGGCCATGAACCCCAACCGCCACGCCAACAGCCACTACGACTACTTCCAAGACCTCATCAAAGGTGACAACGAAAGCATCGACAGCCACCGCCAGTTCTACGACGAGTACAACGCGGTGCTGGACATGGATGCCAACTACTACCTGGAAACCATCCAAACCGTGTTCCAAGACTTCAAGTTGGTCAAGGGCACGTGGGACGTGCGCAGCCCCAATGGCGAGTTGGAGCGCGTGCGCCCAGCCGACATCAGCGCCACCGCACTGCTGACGGTGGAAGGGGAACTGGACGACATCTCGGGCACCGGCCAGACCGCCGCCGCACACGACATGTGTACCGGCATCCCCGAAGAGCGCCGCCAACACTACCGGGCCGAAGGTGCGGGCCACTACGGTATCTTCAGTGGTCGCCGTTGGCGCGAGATGGTGTACCCGGTGGTCAAAGCCTTCATCTGGAGCCACAACGGCACTGCCCAAGCGACGACAGCCTCTACTGCCACGCCTACCGTGGCCGATGAAGCCATCACAGAAGCCGTGATCGCCCCGACCCCGCTGGCCATGCAAGAAACCGCTGCCGTGCCCGAGGCCCCGGCGGCGGAAACCGTAGCAGAAGCGGTGGCCGAAAAAACGGCCACGCAAGAAGAAGCTGCAACCGCCACCAGCGACGATGCACAGGCAACGTCAACCCAAGCCACCGACACTGTGGTCTCGACCAAACCCGCTGGTGCGGCCACGGCACGCCGCCCTGCGGCCAGCAACAAGGGTTTTGCTGGCCGTCCAAGCCGCCGTTGAAGTGGATGTGATGGCGGCTGTACTGGCATCCTCACTCACCGGGTTGGCGGCGCAGCTCAACGCTGCGCTGCCGCAAACCCAATGCACCCGCTGCGGCTACCCAGACTGTGCGACCTACGCCCAAGCCATCGCCCACGGCGAGGCCGCCATCAACCAATGCCCGCCCGGTGGCGCTGAAGGGGTGCGCAAGCTGGCTGCACTGACGGGCCAACCCGTGCAAGCCGTCAACCCCGAACACGGGCAAGAAGCGCCGCGCACACTGGCCGTCATTGATGAGAACTGGTGCATCGGTTGCACCCTGTGCATCAAGGCCTGTCCCACCGATGCGATTGTGGGCACCCACAAACGCATGCACACCGTCGTGGAACCGTATTGCACCGGCTGCGAACTGTGCATTCCGGTGTGCCCGGTCGATTGCATCCAGTTGCAGAACGCGAGCGGCACCCAAACCGGCTGGGAAGCGTGGTCGATGCAACAAGCCGACACCGCCCGCGAACGCTACACGTGGCGACAACAGCGTCTGCAACGCGAAGCGGTGGAACACCAAGCGCGCCAAGAACGCAAAGCCGAAGACAAACTGGCCCATCTGGCCGAGCACTCCAAGATCACCGACCCGGTGGTGCTGGACAAAAAACGCGCGCTGATTGAAGCCGCGCTGGCGCGTTCACGCCAGCAACGGCAAGCCGCTACCACGGCCAACCCCAGCTCAGGCGCGTAAGCGCAAAGCGTGCAGCCCTCGGTACACGGGGTTGCCGTTGCGTTGCGGCGGGGCGGCCAGTTGCCAATGGGCGCAACGCTGGGCCAACGCTTTGAACACCGCTTGGGCCTCCAACTGGGTCAACGCGGCACCAATGCACACGTGCGGGCCGCTGCCAAACGACAGCGCGCCCACGTTGCTGCGCGTGATGTCCAGCGTGTCCGGGTCGAGGTGGCGCTCAGGATCGCGGTTGGCCGATCCGATCAGCGCCAGCACCAGTTGACCCCGGCGCACCGGCTGGCCCGCCAGCTCCACGTCCGTGGCCGCACGCCGCCCCGTCCATTGCACCGGGCTGTCAAAGCGCAACAGTTCGCGCACCGCTGGAGCGGCCAGATCGGGCTGCTCACACAGGCGCTGCCACTGGTCGCGGTGCTTGAGCAAGCTCAACATGCCGTTGCCCAGCAGGTTGCGCGTGGTCTCGTAACCGGCAAACAGCAACATGGCGCATTGGGCCACCAGCTCCGCCCCGGCTTCAATGCGGCCATCGGCTTGGGCCTGCGCCAGCAGCGTTACCCAGTCGTCGGCAGGCTCGCGCAAACGGCGGGGCAACAGGTCACGCTCAAAGTACGCGGCCATCTCCAGCAGGCTGCGCTGGGCGGTGCGGGCTTGCTCCAGCGTGGGCTGGGCCGCACCGATGAAGGCGGCCAAATCTTCGCACCACAGCAAAAAATCGTCCTGCAAATCGGTATCCAGCCCCATCAGCCGCGCCACCACCTGCGCAGGCAAAGCGCGGGCCATGTGGGCCATAAAGTCGAATTCGCCCTCCGTCGGTACCGCGTCGATCAGGCGTTCCACCATCAGCGCCACTTCGGGCTGCAACGCGGCCAGCCGCTCAGGCCGGAACGCCGGTTGCATCACTTGGCGCAAACGCTGGTGGTCGGGCGGATCGCGGAACAGCATAGCGCGCGCAAACAGGCGTTGCAGCGGTGCCAGTGTGCGGCGCTCTTCGGCGGTGTCGGTGGTGTCCATCACCCAGCCGCCCGTGCGCTGGGCCGACAGACGCGGATCGCGCAACGCGGCTTCCACGTCGGCATGGCGGGTCAGCACCCAAGCCCCGCCAAAAAAGTCGTCGCGCCACTGAATGGGCCCCGCCTCACGCCAAGTGCGGTAGGTGGGGTAGGGATCGTCCAAAAAATCAAGCGTCATGGCGCGAGGAGCAGCACGACGACGGCGCATCGGCACGCACCGCCGGGCGCTCGCCCTGTGTGTGCAAGCCCAAACGCTCAAACAGGCGGCGGTCGCGCTCGGCCTGCGGGTTGGTGGTGGTCAACAGGCGGTCGCCATAGAAGATGGAGTTGGCCCCGGCGGCAAAGCACAAGGCTTGCAGCGCGTCGTCCATCTGCTCACGGCCCGCCGACAGGCGCACCATGGTGGTGGGCATGGTGATGCGCGCCACCGCAATGGTGCGCACGAACTCGAACGGGTCGATAGGTTCGGCGTTTTCCAGCGGGGTGCCAGGCACGGCCACCAAATTGTTGATTGGCACCGATTCGGGGTACGGCTCCAAGTTGGCCAACTGCGCGATCAGGCCGGCACGCTGTTCCCGTGTTTCACCCAAGCCCACAATGCCACCACAGCAGACGTTGATGCCCGCATCGCGCACATTGTTCAGGGTATCAAGACGGTCTTGGTAGCTGCGGGTGCTGATGATGCTGCCGTAAAAGTCGGGGGCGCTGTCAAGATTGTGGTTGTAGTAATCCAACCCAGCGTCTTTGAGCTGGTGCGCCTGGTCGGCATCGAGCATACCCAGCGTCATGCAGGTTTCTAGGCCCAAGGCACGCACACCTTGCACCATTTCGGTCACGCGCTCCATGTCGCGCTCCTTGGGGCTGCGCCACGCCGCGCCCATGCAAAAGCGCGTGGCACCCTGGTCTTTGGCGGCTTGAGCGGCTTGCAACACTTCGTCCAACGGCATCAGTTTGCTGGCTTCCACGCCGGCATCAAAGTGCGACGATTGCGGGCAGTAGCCGCAGTCTTCGGCGCAACCGCCGGTCTTGATGGACAACAGGGTGGAGAGCTGCACCTCGTTGGGGTTGAAATGCTCACGGTGTACCTGCTGGGCGCGGAACAGCAAATCCATGAACGGCAGCTCGAACAAGGCGGCCACATCGGCCACGCTCCAGCGGGCATCGGGCGCTGCCGCAGCGGGCACCGGGCGGCGCAGGGAACTCAGGGGAACAGAAGCGACAGTGGTCATGGTGTCTTGAAGTTCAGACGGAGGAAACGGCCTGCGCGTGCAGTGGCCCAAAATGGGCTTGCAACACATCGGCATGAAAAAATCGGGCGATGCTGGCGGCATCGGGCGGGCTCAGGTGCGGCACAATGCCCCAGCACGG
>JBLIZX010000068.1:0-3879 GCA_048860285.1 Macromonas sp.
TCGGTGTCCATGACGATGAACGGTGCCGTGCTGCCGGTGCTGGCGGGCTACGTGGTGGCCGCCGAGGAGCAGGGTGTCAGCCAAGACAAGCTCAGTGGCACGATCCAGAACGACATCCTCAAGGAGTTCATGGTTCGCAACACCTACATTTACCCGCCCGAGCCGTCGATGAAGATCATTGGTGACATCATCGAGTACACGGCCAAGCACATGCCGAAGTTCAACTCGATCTCGATTTCGGGTTACCACATGCAGGAAGCCGGTGCCAACCAGGCGCTGGAAATGGCCTTCACGCTGGCCGATGGCAAGGAGTACGTCAAGACCGCGATTGCCAAGGGCATGGACGTGGACGACTTTGCGGGCCGCCTGAGCTTCTTCTGGGCGGTGGGCATGAACTTCTACTTGGAAATTGCCAAAATGCGCGCGGCCCGTCTGCTGTGGACGCGCATCATGAAGGGCTTTAACGCCAAGAACCCCAAGAGCCTGATGCTGCGCACGCACTGCCAGACCAGCGGCTGGAGCCTGACCGAGCAAGACCCGTACAACAACGTGGTGCGTACCACCATCGAAGCGATGGCGGCGGTGTTTGGTGGCACCCAGTCGTTGCACACCAATTCGCTGGACGAAGCGATTGCGCTGCCGACCGAATTCAGCGCCCGCATTGCGCGCAACACCCAGCTCATCATTCAGGAAGAGACCCACATCACCAACGTGGTGGATCCGTGGGCTGGTTCCTATTTGATGGAAAGCCTGACCCAGGAAATGGCCGACAAGGCCTGGGCCATCATCGAGGAAGTGGACGCAATGGGCGGCATGACCAAAGCCGTCGATTCTGGTTGGGCCAAGCTCAAGATCGAAGCCGCTGCCGCCGAGAAGCAAGCCCGCATCGATTCCGGCAAAGACGTGATCGTGGGGGTCAACAAGTACAAGCTGGCCAAAGAAGACCCCATCGATATTTTGGACGTGGACAACGTGAAGGTGCGCGATGGCCAGATCGCACGTCTGCAAGCCATCAAGGCCAGCCGCGACAGCGCTGCCGTGCAAGCCGCGCTGGAGGCACTGACCGCCGCCGCCGAATCGGGCGAGGGCAACCTGCTCGATCTGTCCATCAAGGCCATCCGCTTGCGCGCCACCGTGGGCGAGGTGTCGGATGCGTTGGAAAAAGTGTACGGTCGCCACCGTGCCGATACGCAAAAGGTGACGGGTGTGTACGCTGCCGCTTACGATTCCGCCGCAGGCTGGGAACAACTGCAAAAAGAAATTGCCGAATTTGCCGAAGCGCAAGGCCGTCGTCCGCGTGTGATGATCGCCAAGCTGGGGCAAGATGGCCACGACCGGGGTGCCAAGGTGGTGGCCACCGCATTTGCCGACTTGGGTTTTGACGTGGACATGGGCCCACTGTTCCAAACGCCCGAGGAATGCGCCCGCCAAGCCATTGAGAACGACGTACACGCCGTGGGCGTGTCCACCTTGGCCGCTGGTCACAAGACGCTGGTGCCCGCCATCATTGCCGAACTGAAAAAGCAGGGTGCGGACGACATCATTGTGTTCGTGGGTGGCGTGATTCCGCGCCAGGACTACGACATGCTGTACGAAGCCGGTGTCAAGGGCGTGTACGGCCCCGGCACGCCCATTCCCGCCAGCGCCAAGGACGTGCTGGAGCAAATCAAAAAGGCCGTCGGGTGACACCCGCTGCGTTGCTCGAAGGCATCGTGCGGGGCAGCGCGCCGGTGCAGCGCCGCGCGATGGCCAAGGCCATCACATTGCTGGAGTCCACCCGCAGCGACCACCGCTTGCAGGCCGATGAGCTGCTGACTGCGTTGTTGCCACACACGGGTCGCGCTTTGCGGCTGGGCATCAGCGGCGTGCCGGGGGTGGGCAAGTCCACTTTCATTGAGGCGTTGGGGCTGTACCTGATTGCCCAAGGGCACCGCGTGGCGGTGTTGGCGGTGGATCCGTCGTCCAGTGTGTCGGGGGGTTCTATTCTGGGCGACAAGACGCGCATGGAGCACTTGTCGGTTCACGAGCAGGCCTACATCCGCCCTAGCCCCAGCAGTGGCACGTTGGGCGGTGTGGCCGAAAAAACCCGCGAGGCCATGTTGGTGTGCGAAGCGGCGGGCTACGATGTGGTGATTGTCGAAACCGTGGGCGTGGGCCAGAGCGAAACCGCCGTGGCCAACATGACCGACATGTTTTGCCTGCTGCAATTGCCCAATGCGGGCGATGACTTGCAAGCCATCAAAAAGGGCGTGATGGAGCTGGCCGATCTGGTCGTCATCAACAAGGCGGACATCGACCCCGATGCTGCCATGCGCGCCCGCGCGCAAATCACGTCCAGTTTGCGTTTGTTGGGCTTGCACGGCCAGCACGACCACACCCCGCACGAGGTGCCGTTGTGGCAGCCGCAGGTGATGCAAATCAGCGCATTGCACGGGCAGGGCGTGGACGCTTTTTGGCAACATGTGTGTACCTTCCGCCACGCCCAGACCGTTCATGGCCGTTTTGAGGCCAAACGCCAGCAGCAGGCCCGTGCCTGGATGTGGGAGCGCATTGAGGCGGGTTTGAAACAACGCTTCCGTGCCCACCCTGCGGTGCGCGCCGCACTGGATACCACGACCCAGCAAGTGCTGGCCGGGCAGGTGCCCGCTTCCACCGCCGCACGCCAGCTGCTGGAGCTTTTTAACTGAGTGACCGATTTTTCCCGGAGACAAGACCATGCACGAAATCCTGCAACAACTGGAACAAAAGCGCGAAGCTGCGCGCTTGGGTGGCGGCCAGAAACGCATCGCAGCCCAACACGCCAAAGGCAAGCTGACGGCGCGTGAACGCTTGGAGCTGCTGTTTGATGAAGGCACCTTTGAAGAATGGGACATGTTCGTTGAGCACCGCTGCAACGACTTTGGCATGGCCGACAACAAGATCCCGGGCGACGGTGTGGTCACGGGCTACGGCATGATCAATGGCCGCTTGGCCTTTGCCTTCAGCCAAGATTTCACCGTGTTTGGTGGTGCGCTGTCGGAAGCCCACGCCGAAAAAATCTGCAAGGTGATGGACCAGGCCATGAAGGTGGGGGCACCGGTGATCGGCCTCAACGATTCGGGCGGGGCACGGATTCAGGAAGGTGTGGCATCGCTGGGTGGTTACGCCGATGTGTTCCAACGCAACGTGATGGCCAGCGGTGTGGTGCCGCAAATTTCCATGATCATGGGCCCGTGCGCGGGGGGGGCCGTGTATTCCCCGGCCATGACCGACTTTATTTTCATGGTCAAGGATTCGAGCTACATGTTCGTGACCGGCCCCGAAGTGGTCAAGACCGTGACGCACGAGGAAGTGACCGCCGAAGAGTTGGGTGGTGCCATCACCCACAGCACCAAGAGCGGTGTGGCCGATCTGGCGTTCGGGAACGATGTGGAAGCGTTGCGGATGCTGCGCCGCCTCTACACCTACCTGCCGCCCAACAACAAGGAAAAAGCTCCGGTGCGCCCCGGTGCCGACCCGATTGACCGTGCCGAGTTGAGTCTGGACACCTTGGTGCCCGACAACCCGAACAAGCCCTACGACATGAAGGAGCTGATCGTCAAGACCGTGGACGACGGTGACTTTTTTGAGCTGCAACCCGATTACGCGGGCAATATCATCATCGGTTTTGCGCGCATGGGCGGGCAGACCGTGGGCATTGTGGCCAACCAGCCGCTGGTGTTGGCCGGCTGTCTGGACATCAAATCGTCCATCAAAGCTGCGCGTTTTGTGCGTTTCTGCGATGCGTTCAACATTCCGGTGGTCACGTTTGTGGACGTGCCGGGTTTCATGCCCGGTACCAGCCAAGAATACGGCGGCATCATCAAGCACGGTGCCAAGTTGCTGTACGCCTACGCCGAA
>JBLIZX010000069.1:0-4198 GCA_048860285.1 Macromonas sp.
GTCCACCGCGTTGATGGCTTGGTTCACGTTGTCGCGCACGGCTGGGCGGCGCTGACGCATGGCCTCGTTGCCCGACAACATCCCCGAGGACAAGCCCCGGTGCTGCTGGGCAAACTGCACCACTTTTTGTAAGGCCATCAATGGGCCAAAGCCACGCACTTCGTTCTGTGCAATGCGAATTTGGTGCAGCGATTTTTGCACGTGCAAGAATGTGGGCCCCGCCGCCATGAGCAACGCAATCAGGCCCAAGACCACAAACTTGCGGGACAAACTCAGGCGATCCAGTAAAGACATGGCTAAAACTCCAAACACGCTGCACAAGGCTTGTATCTTACCGGCAGGTTACGCACTTCACCGTGGCTTCACACAGCCACGCCAGAATGCTCCGCTACACAGTTTGATTTCATCCAAAAATGGCATTTACAGAATTTCAAAACGACCCTGAAGAGACTTCAGCGCAGATGGCCCAACGCCATGCCGCCGCACAGCGCAGCACGTGGATCAGCGTGGTGGTCAATTTGGTGCTGACGGTGTTGCAGATTGCGGTGGGCGTGGTGGCCAAATCGCAGGCGTTGGTGGCCGACGGTATCCATTCTTTGTCCGACTTGGTGGCGGACTTTGTGGTGCTGTTGGCCAGCCGCCACAGCCAGAAAGATGCGGACGATGACCACCCTTACGGTCACCAACGCTTTGAAACGGCGGCCTCGCTGGTGTTGGGCACCTTGCTGCTGCTGGTGGGCGTGGGCATGTTGTGGTCGGCGGTGGGCAAATTGCAAGCGCCCAGTGAGATCCCCGAAGTGAGTGTGCTGGCGTTGTGGGTGGCAGGCTTTACGCTGGTGAGCAAGGAATTGCTGTTCCGTTACATGCTGGCGGTGGCCGAGCGGGTCAAATCCAGCATGTTGGTGGCCAACGCATGGCACGCACGCTCCGACGCGGCTTCGTCGCTGGTGGTGGCGCTGGGCATTGCGGGCAATTTGGCCGGTTACCCCATCCTTGACCCGATTGCCGCACTGGTGGTGGGCTTGATGGTGACCAAGATGGGCGGGGAATTTACTTGGGAAGCCCTGCACGATCTGATGGACCGTGCCGCCGACGAAGAAGAGGTGGCAGCCATTCGGCAAACGTTGCTCGACACGCCGGGCGTGAACGGTGTGCACGATTTGCGCACACGCAAAATGGGCGACATGATTGTGGTGGATGCCCATTTGGAAGTCGATGCCGAATTGACGGTGCAGGCGGGCCACAACATTTCGGTGGAAGCACGCAACCGGGTGCTGCAACGCCACCGGGTGCTCAACCTGCTGACGCACATTGACCCGTGGCAAAAGCCCGACTTGGACCACGCCACATCAGTTAGACCAAAGTAACCGTCCTCAATCGTCGCCGTCATCGCCGCTCCAAGCTTGGCTCAACGCTGGGCCAGAGATCAGACCATTGGGCGCTTGCTGCCACTCCCAACTCCAATACAACAGCGTGCAAGCGGCGATCAGCAGCGCCAGCCACAAGCGGTTGTTGCGTACCACGTCCGGCCCTTGGCCAGGGGTGCGGCCACGCCACATGGGCAAGGCCAGATTTTTGCGGCGCAACAGGCTAAACAGCAACAATGCGCCCAAGTGCAGCAACACCACCAACACCATGGTGTCGCCCGCCCATTTGTGGATTTCTTCCAACCATTCACCGCCCAAGTCGTTGAAAGTGGCCCAACCGCTCAGCGTCAACGGCAGGGTCAATAGCATCATGGCGACGATGGAGACCACCAACACCAAGTTTTGCCCCGGTTGCCAGTTGAGGTGGCCGCGCGCCAGTTGGGCTGGGCACTGGCGCAGCCACAACCAGCCCGTGCTGGCTTTGTTGCGCAACACCGACAAGCTGGCTTGCCGTGGCCCCAACACCCCGTACAGCAGGCGAAACACCAACAAGCCCGCCAAGGTATAGCCCAGCGTGACGTGCAGGGCGCGCAGGTGTTCGGTCTCGGCGGTGAGGTAAGCCCCGACAAAGCACAACGCAAACAGCCAGTGGAACATGCGGGTCGGTGCGTCGGTGACACGGCGACCCCGGCCCACACCGCTGTCACGGTGCTGAGTGGAATGTGGCAAAGTGGTGGAAGTTGTGGTACTGGTCATGGTCAATCGTCCTCCCAAAAGCGGCGGTAGCGGGCATCAAGGCCAGTTGGAAAGCGCAAGTTGTCATCGCTGTAATTGCCCTGTTCAGCGGTGGTGTGGCAGGCGGCACAGTTGGCTGCGCTTTTGACCGAGGTGTGCTTCCAAACACCGGCATCCAATTGACGGTGTTTGCGTTCAAACCAAGCACTGCGGGTAATGCGGTCTTCTGGCGGGGGTTGGGTGCTGGTGCGCTTGTAGGTGCCCGCGTGGGTGTTGAGCCACTGCGCGATCTGCTTGACGCTGGCCTCGTCGAGCGAGGCATCGGTGCCGTAGTGCCGGTCGAGTTGCGTCATGATGCGTCGCCACGACGGCTGGGGCAACATACCCGGCGGATAAGCCACATGGCAAGCCGCACATTCCTGTTTGTAACTGGGCAACACTTGGGCCGGCATGGTGTTTTTGTCGGCCACAGCGGAACCAGCCCAGACGCTGCCAACTACGGCCAACCAGGCCATACGGTGCCACCTGCTGCGGTGATGGTATGGGGTGGTCATCATGGTTTTAACCCCACCAGATAGGCCAGCACGTCGGCTTTTTCAATTGCGGTGCATTCGCGTTTGAGCACGTCTTTGCAGTTGCGTCGGAACCACTTGTCCACCTTGGCGGTTTCGGTAAAGGCATTCGGATTGAACGCCGGGGCCAATGGTGCAATGGCTTTGCCCGTGCTGGCGTGCTTGCCCTGCTGCGTGGGCGGCGTACCGTGGCAGGAAGCGCACGACCATTCGCCGCCATGTTTGGCATTGAAGAAGGTTTGGCCACGGGCCGCATTGGCGGGTGCGCCCGCCTGCACAGTCCAGTGCTGCAACTGGGCGGTGGCCGAAGTGTCGGCAGCGTGTGCAACGCTGCCGACCCAAAAAGCGGCGGTGCCCAGTACCAACGTGGCAAAGGTGGTAGCCCATCGCTCTGGGCGGTGGATCTGCATGTGGTTCTCCTGGTGGGACAGATGGCCCTGATGCAACAGGGGTATGTGGGGCATTGTGCGACCACCCGCATGAACCTTGCCTGAAAGCGTTGTTCATCTGCGGTTCATGTGGGTGCCTCAAAAATTGGCGCTATGAAGTCCCCACCTTGCCAACACACATCTCAACACGCTGCACCGTTTTTGACCACCCGCCACCTGATGCCCATGGCGTGGGCGCTGGGGATGGTGCTGTGCCTGCACATGGGGCCCAGCCGCGCCGGTGACGCTTACGACCACAACCAAGCCCGGCAAGCGTTACAGGCCGGGCAGATTCTGCCGCTGTCGCAAATTTTGGTGCAGCAACAAAAAGACCACCCCGGCCAGGTGTTGGAGGTAGAGTTGGATCGCGACGATGGACGTTGGGTTTATGAACTCAAGGTCTTGCAGCCCGATGGCCAATTGCTCAAGCTGGAACTGGATGCACAATCCGGGGTCACGCTCAAACGCAAAATCAGAACCCGCGCATCACCATGAGAATTTTGTTGGTTGAAGACGACGATGCCTTGCGGCTGCAAATTAAACACAGCTTGCAGCGGGCGGACTATGTGGTGGACGAGGCCAGCAACGGACTCGACGCGTACCACGCCGGAGCGACCGAACCTTTTGATGTGGTGGTGCTGGACTTGGGGCTGCCCGTCATGGATGGACTGACGGTGCTCAAACGCTGGCGCGAACAAGGTGTAAGCACACCCGTGCTGATTTTGACCGCCCGCGACAGTTGGCACGAGAAAGTGGCAGGCATTGATGCCGGTGCCGACGACTACCTGACCAAACCGTTTCATACCGAGGAGTTGTTGGCTCGGCTGCGCGCACTGATCCGACGCGCACACGGGCTGGCATCGCCCCTGATTGCCTGCGGCGCGCTGGAGTTGGACACGCGCCGGGCGCGCATCACTTTCCACGGCGAGTCCGTGGTGCTGACCAGCCACGAATTCAGGGTGCTGGATTATCTGATGCACCAGCAAGACCGGGTGGTATCGCGCACCGAACTGACCGAGCACATTTACGGCCAAGACGGTGACCGGGACTCCAACACCATCGACGTGTTTGTGGGCCGGTTGCGCAAGAAACTGTC
>JBLIZX010000070.1:0-3437 GCA_048860285.1 Macromonas sp.
TTTTTCAGCATGGTGACTTGCACATCTTGCGCCACACGGGCTTGCTGCATTTGCATAGCACCACTGACCATTGCGCTTACGGAAATGTCCATCTTGTCACTCCTGTGGGTTGTTCGGTGTGGTCATTATCGAACGGGCACCCCAACGTGGCAAGAGCGGGCCACACACAGCCCGCCGTGCAGGTGTACCATGCGCGCATGTTCAGTTACCGCCACGCTTTTCACGCTGGCAACCATGCGGACGTGCTCAAGCACATGACGCTGGTGGCCGTTTTGCAATACTTGACCCAGAAGGACACCGGCCTGCTGTTGGTGGACACCCACGCCGGTGCCGGGGTGTACCGGCTGGATCAAGACCACGCCCGCACTTCGGGCGAATCGGACCACGGCATCTACAAGCTGCAAGAGGTGGCCAATGCGGCGCTGGCATCGGGCCATATGGTGCCTGAAGCGGTGCGGGCATACCTGGCCCAGGTGGCACAGTTCAATCCCCACAGCACCGACTGGCGCACCTACCCCGGCTCACCGTGGATCAGCCAAGCACTGCTGCGCCCGCAAGACAAGCTCAAGCTGTTTGAAGTCCACCCCACCGACAGCAAATTGCTGGAAAAACAGGTGGCCGAACTTGAACGCGGCAAACAAATTGAGGTGCTGCGCCGCAACGGCTTTGAGGGCCTCAAGGCGCTGCTGCCCCCGCCCACCCGGCGCGGGCTGGTGCTGATCGACCCCAGCTACGAACTCAAAACCGATTACGCCGAAGTGGTGGCGTGCTTGGAAGATGCGCTCAAACGCTTCCCGACCGGCACTTACGCGGTGTGGTACCCGGTGATTGGCCGTCCAGAAGCGCACGCGATGGCACGCAAGCTCAAAACCATGAGCACCAAGTTGCAACGCGGGTGGGTACAGGCCGAATTGAACATCGGCCTCAACCCCGGCGAGGTTGCCACCGCACAAGCGGCCCAAGGCCGCACGCCCACCACCATGCGTGCCAGTGGCATGCACATCATCAACCCGCCCTTTACGTTGGCGGCACAGCTGCGCGAAGCCTTGCCGTGGGTCACCAAAGCACTGCGCCAAGCCACGGGCTCCAGTTGGACGGTCGAACACGGCAACGGCCACTGAAACACCCGCTCACCCAGCGGTACACCAGCATTCAGGGCGGATGCGCGCTGGTGGTTGGCTTATGGTTTTTTGGACAACAGCTGCACCTCAGACACGCCGTGGCCGTGAATGCCCAAGGCACCCGCGGCGGCATGGCTCAAGTCGATGATGCGGCTTTTAAGGTGTGGGCCACGGTCCACAATGCGCACCACCACCTCGCGCCCAGTTTCCAAGCTGCGCACCAGCACTTCGGTACCAAAAGGCAAGGTTTTGTGTGCCGCCGTCAAGGCGTGCATGTCGTAACGTTCACCGCTGGCGGTGGGGCGACCATGAAAACGGTTGGCCAAAAATGAGGCCTTGCCTTGCTGCAACACAGCAGCGGTGGCCCGTTGTTTGACATGGCCCTGCACGTGCTCATACCCCGACGTGGCCTGCACCGTTGGTGCTCCTACCAAGGCGATCCAAGCACCGCACAACAGCACCAGCGGTTTGAATTTGGGTAAAATTTGCGAAAAATGCATCCGAAGCTTTGACTCCTCAAAGCCCTGCAATTTACAGCAAACCCAGGTTTTTGACAATTTCGAGCGTCGGGCCGCTCTGGTTCATGGTGTAAAAGTGCAAGCCCGGCACCCCGGCGGTGCGCAGTTGGTCGCACAAATCCAGCACCACTTCGTGGCCAAAAGCGCGAATGGAAGCGATGTCGTCGCCATAGGCTTGCAGGCGCAAACGGATCCAGCGTGGGATCTCGGCCCCGCACGCGTCCGAGAAGCGCAGCAACTGCGTCGAACTGGTGATGGGCATGATGCCCGGCACCACCGGAATGTCCACCCCCAGCTTGTAGGCATCGTCCACAAAGCGAAAGTAGGCATCGGTGTTGTAGAAATACTGCGTAATGGCCGAATTGGCCCCCGCCTTGACCTTGGTGGCAAAGGCTTGCAAGTCGTCCTGCGGCGAGCGTGCTTGCGGGTGAAACTCGGGGTAGGCTGCCACTTCGATGTAAAACGCATCGCCAAACTCAGCGCGGACAAAAGCCACCAAGTCGCTGGCGTACTGGAATTCACCGCCTAGGCCATAACCGCTGGGCAAGTCACCACGCAGGGCCACCAATCGCTGCACACCCATGTCGCGCAGGGTGACGAGTTGCTGGCGCACGGTGTCGCGTGTGGCTCCCACGCACGAGAAATGTGACGCAGCGGACACACCTTCGGCCAAAATCTCGGCCACGGTGGCAAAAGTGCCTTCTTGGGTGGAACCACCAGCCCCAAAGGTGACGGAACAAAATTCGGGCTTCAGCGGGTACAACTGCTGGCGGGCCGTGCGCAATTTGGCCGCGCCTTCGGGGGTCTTGGGCGGAAAGAATTCAAAACTGAGGGGGAGTTGGGCACTCATGCGGGTGCTCCTTGTGTAAGGGTTGCTTCAGGCCGCCATGCGGCTGGCCCAGACAAAAAATTCGCGGTTGCCGTCGCCACCGGCAATGGGGGAATCGAACCAGCCACGCACCACCATCCCAACTTCGGTGCAAGCACGGTACAGGCGTTGTTCCACCTGCGGGTAGCAAGCGGGATCTTTCACCAACCCACCCTTGCCGATGTGTTGGGGTTGCAACTCGAACTGGGGCTTGACGAGCATCAGCAATTGCCCACCGGGGGCCAGCAGCGGTGCCAATGCCGGCAACACCAGCGTGAGCGAGATGAAGGACAAATCGCCCACGACCAGCTCAAACCCCGCCCCGAGGCGCTCCGGTGCGGCCCCGGCTTGCAACAGCCGTTCGCGGCTGAGTTCGCGCGCGTTGAGCTTTTCCAGCGCCTGCACGCGCGGGTCTTGCGCCATGCGCGGGTGCAACTGGCCTTGGCCCACATCCACACCCAGCACGCTGGCGGCACCGTGTTGCAGCAACACGTCGGTAAAGCCGCCTGTGCTCTGGCCCACGTCCAAGCAGCGCCAGCCACTGGGGTTGATACCGCTGGCGCGCAGCGCACCTTCGAGCTTGAGGCCACCGCGCGAGACGTAGCGCGACTCGGCGGCATCCACCAATTCCAACTCGGCGGTCACGGGCAGATCGTCGCCGTTTTTGGCCACGGTCTTCCACGGTGCCGAGCCACCCAGCCGCCAACGCACGCCAGCGGCAATCAGGCGTTGTGCCTGCGAGCGTGACGCGGCCAAACCGCGTTCGGTGAGCAACTGGTCGGCGCGCACGGGGTATCAGTAGCGGTAGGTGTCGGGCTTGTACGGGCCTTGCTTGGGCACGCCAATGTAGGCGGCTTGCTCGTCGCTGAGTTCGGTCAGCATGGCACCCACTTTCTTCAGGTGCAGGCGCGCCACTTTCTCGTCCAGGTG
>JBLIZX010000071.1:0-2013 GCA_048860285.1 Macromonas sp.
AGCTTGCAAGAGTTTCATATTTTTGACCCCTTCCGTGGCACACGCCACACACACCCGTACGACTTGTATTACAACGCCATTTGCGCCGATTGGGCCACTTTGGTACCGCAACAAGCGTAACCAGCCGTTTCTGCCCAGAACCGGCCACCCACACCAAAAGCGGCCCCTAAAATGGCGTGCATGAGTTCTTCTGTTCCCCCCCTCCACACACCCGAAGCGGCGCACAAACCCAGCAATTTTTTGCGCCAAATTGTTGAACACGACTTGGCCGCTGGCACTTACGCCCAGCGCCGCTGGGGCGGTTCGCCCGGCGATGCGGCCCACCACGGTGCTGGCCAGCCCGATCCGGCCAAGATCCGCACCCGCTTTCCGCCCGAACCCAACGGCTACCTGCACGTGGGCCACGCCAAATCCATTTGCCTGAACTTTGGCCTGGCGCGCGACTACGGCGGTGTGTGCCACCTGCGCTTTGACGACACCAACCCCGAGAAAGAAGACCAAGAGTACGTCAACAGCATCATCGATGCGGTGCGCTGGCTGGGCTTTGACTGGGCCTCCAGCTTCAACGGCCAGCACGAGACCCACCTGTACCAAGCCAGCGACTATTTCGACTTCATGTACCGCGCAGCGGAGTACCTGATCGAAGCGGGCCACGCCTACGTCGATGAGCAAAGCGCCGACGAGATGCGCGCCAACCGGGGCGACTTCAGCAAACCCGGCGTGGACAGCCCCTTCCGCACCCGCACCCCCGCCGAGAACCTGGCCCGCTTTCGCCAAATGCGCGATGGCGAACTGCCCGACGGTGCCGCCGTGTTGCGCGCCAAAATCGACATGGCCAGCCCCAACATCAACATGCGCGATCCGGCCATTTACCGCATCCGCCGTGCCACGCACCACAACACGGGCGACAAATGGTGCATCTACCCGATGTACACCTTTGCGCACCCGATTGAAGACGCGCTGGAGCAAATCACCCACAGCATCTGCACGTTGGAATTTGAAGACCAGCGCCCGTTTTACGACTGGCTGCTGCAACGCCTGATTGAAGGTGGCCTGCTGAACAGCCCACCGCCACACCAGCACGAATTTGCACGCCTCAACCTCACCTACGTCGTCACCAGCAAACGCAAGCTGGCGCAACTGGTGCGCGATGGCCACGTCAGCGGCTGGGACGACCCGCGCATGCCCACCATCGTTGGCCTGCGCCGCCGTGGCTACACCCCCGCCAGCCTGCAACTGTTCGCCGAACGCATCGGCGTGACCAAAAGCGACAGTTGGATCGACTACAGCACGCTCGAAGGCTGCCTGCGCGAAGACCTCGAACACCAAGCCCACCGGGGCATGGCCGTGCTCGACCCCGTCAAACTGGTGCTGACCAACTGGGACGACGTGATGGGCGCGGGCCACCTAGAACCCTGCACCCTGCCCGCCCTGCCCCATCCGCCCGAAGGCCAAAGCGCACCCGCGCCGCGCCAATTCAGCATCGGCAAAGAGGTGTGGATTGAGCGCGAAGACTTTGCCGAAGTGCCGCCCAAGGGCTACAAGCGCCTGTTCCCCGGCAACAAGGTGCGCCTCAAGGGGGGCTACGTGATCGAATGTACCGGCTGCACCAAAGATGCCGAAGGTCGCATCACCGAGGTGCAAGCTACCGTGGTGCCCGACACCAAGAGCGGCACCCCCGGCGCGGATTCGGTCAAAGTCAAGGCCGCCATCACCTGGGTGGGCGTGGCCGACGGCGTGGCAGCGGAAATCCGGCTCTACGACCGCCTGTTCAGCGATGCCAACCCCGACGCGGGCGGCAAGGACTTTCTGGCCTGCCTCAACCCCCACAGCCTGCACGTGGTCACGGGCTACGTCGAGCCTTCATTGGCACAGGCGCGGCCCGACGACAAGTTCCAGTTCGAGCGCCACGGCTACTTTGTGGCCGACCGCCACGACCACACCGCCGACCGCCCGGTGTTCAACCGCATCACCGGCCTGAAAGACAGTTGGGGCCACTGACTCCGCTTGCGC
>JBLIZX010000072.1:0-17651 GCA_048860285.1 Macromonas sp.
CAAGGAAGTCAGCTACCCGCTGGGCGTGCTGGGCTTTGTGGTGCTGACCTATCTGGTGATTGTGGGCGCCAGCAACGCGGTCAACCTTACCGACGGGCTGGATGGTTTGGCCATCATGCCGGTGGTGTTGGTGGGTACGGCGCTGGGTATTTTTGCCTACGTGACCGGCAATGCGGTGTTTGCCAAGTATTTGCTGTTGCCCTACATTGCGGGCTCGGGTGAATTGCTGATTTTTTGCGGTGCTATGGCCGGTGCTGGGTTGGCCTTCCTGTGGTTCAACGCCCACCCGGCCCAGGTCTTCATGGGCGATGTGGGTGCGCTGGCGCTGGGTGGCGCGCTGGGTACCATTGCCGTCATCGTGCGCCAAGAGATTGTGTTGGCCATCATGGGCGGTATTTTTGTGGTGGAGGCGCTGTCGGTGATGGTGCAGGTGAGCTATTTCAAATACACCAAGAAAAAGTATGGTCAGGGGCGGCGCATCTTGAAAATGGCCCCGCTGCACCACCATTTTGAAAAATCCGGTTGGCGCGAGACGCAGGTGGTGGTTCGGTTCTGGATCATCACCATGTTGCTGTGCTTGGTGGGCCTGTCCACCCTCAAATTGCGCTGACCACAACACCACTGGACTGCCATGAAAAACTGTTTGCCGCTGCTGCAAGACCGCGATGTGCTGGTGCTGGGCTTGGGCGCTTCCGGCTTGGCGATGGCGCGCTGGTGCGCCCAGGCCGGTGCGCGTGTGACGGTGGCCGATACCCGCGCCCAGCCGCCCCAAGCCGCCATGTTGGCCACCGAAGTGCCCACGGCGGTGCTGCTGGCCGGTGCCGTGCTGGATGCCGCGTTGTTTCAGCACGCACCGTGGGCGCTGGTGTGCCGCAGCCCCGGTATCGCCCCGGCCCACATGGCCGCCTTGAACGCCGTGGCCCAAGCGGCTGGCGTGCCGGTGGTGGGCGAGTTGGACCTGTTTGCACAAGCCTTGCAGGCGCTGGCGCAGGGCGAGGCACCGTACCAGCCCAAGGTGCTGGCCATCACCGGCACCAACGGCAAGACCACCACCACCGCGCTCACGGCGCATTTGCTGGACGCGGCGGGTTGGAGCGTGGTGGTGGCGGGCAACATCGGCCCCACCTTGCTGGACATGTTGCGCCAGCACTGGCAAGGCGGCACCTTGCCCCAGTCGTGGGTGCTGGAGTTGTCCAGCTTCCAACTCGATGGTGTGCAGGGTTTCGAGCCCACCGCCGCCACCGTGCTCAACGTCACGCAAGACCACTTGGACTGGCACGGCAGCATGGAAGCTTATGCCGCCGCCAAGGCGCGCATCTTTGGCCAGCAGGGCATGCTGGTGCTCAACCGTGACGATGCCACCGTGATGGCTTGGCAGCCGCAACCCCAAACTGTGCGCGAGAACGGTCGCAACAAAACTCTGCTTGCGCGCGCCCACACCACCTTCGGCACCGACGTACCCACCCAGGCCGATGCTTGGGGTCTGGAAACCGTCAACGGTATGACGTGGCTGGTGCGTGCCCAGCCCGCCGACGATGCGCCCGCAACCCCAGCCCGCCGCAATGGTGCTGCGCCAGTGCCTGAACTGCGCCTGCAACGCCTCATGCCCGCCGAGGCCCTGCGTATCCGTGGCCGCCACAACGCCAGCAACGCGCTGGCCGCGTTGGCCTTGGCCACCGCTGCCGGGGCACCGTTGGCCCCCATGCTGCACGCCTTGCGCGACTACCGGGGCGAACCGCACCGCGTGGAGCCCGTGGCCATCGTCCACGAGGTGGAATACTTTGACGACAGCAAGGGCACCAACGTCGGTGCCACGCTGGCCGCCCTCAATGGCTTGGGGCCAGAGCGCCGTCTGGTGGTGATTTTGGGCGGCGACGGCAAGGGGCAGGACTTTGCTCCGCTGGCCCCCGCCGTGGCGCGCCATGTGCGGGCGGTGGCACTCATCGGGCGCGATGCCCCGGCCATCCGCGCTGCGCTGGCCCACACCGGCGTGCCGTTGCACGACGCACCCGACTTGCCTGCTGCCGTGCAATGGTGCGCCCAGCAAGCGCGTGCGGGTGATGCGGTGTTGCTCTCACCCGCTTGCGCCAGTTTGGACATGTTCAAGGACTACGCCCACCGTGCCCAGGTGTTTGTGGACGAAGTGCGTGCGCTGCAAGAAGCCACAGGATCTCCCGCATGAACCGCGAAGCCGCTTCCTCCTCCTCGCTGGGCCGCTGGCAACGGTGGTGGCAGCGTGTGCCGGGCCGCGCCATGTTGGAAGCGGCGCACCGTTGGCGGCGTGAGCAGCCGGTCTCCAGCTACGACTACGCGCGCAGCCAGACCCAAACCGTGCGCGATTGGGGCTTTGACCAATCGTTGTTTTGGACGGTGTTTGGCCTGCTGTGCTGGGGGCTGGTGATGGTGTATTCGGCCTCGGTGGCCTTGCCCGACAGTCCCAAGTACGACAACTACGCCCAGTGGCACTTCGTATTGCGGCACGTGCTGTCCATTGCGGTGGGAACAGTGTGCGCTTTTGTGGCATTCCAAGTGCCCATTCACCGCTGGCAAGAGATCTCGCCTTACCTGTTTTTGGTGTCACTGGTGTTGTTGATGCTGGTGTTGATTCCGTTTATTGGCAAAGGGGTGAATGGGGCGCGGCGCTGGATTTCGCTGGGTATCATGAGTTTTCAGCCATCGGAGTTGGCCAAGTTGGCTGTGTTGCTGTATGCAGCCGGTTACATGGTGCGCAAAACGGATGTGAAGGGCCATTTCTGGCGTTCTGTCTGGCCGATGGCGCTGGCGCTCTCATTGGTGGGGGGGTTGTTGCTGGTCGAGCCCGACATGGGCGCGTTCATGGTGATTGCCGTGATTGCGGTGGGCATCCTGTTTTTGGGCGGTGTCAATGGCAAGGTGTTTGTGTTGATCATCGGCCTGTTGCTGGCCGCCTTTGCCGCCACCATTGCTACCTCAGAGTGGCGGCGGCAGCGCATTTTTGCCTACCTCAACCCGTTCAGCGAAGACCACGCACTGGGCAAAGGCTATCAGCTGTCGCACGCGCTGATTGCCATTGGCCGGGGCGAATTTTGGGGCGTGGGGCTGGGGGGAAGCGTCGAAAAACTGCACTGGTTGCCCGAGGCACACACCGACTTTTTGATGGCCGTCATCGGTGAAGAATTTGGTCTGGTGGGTATTTTGGCGTTGATTGCTGTGTTTTTCTGGCTGACGCGTCGCATCATGCACATTGGGCACCAGGCGATAGCCTCGGAGCAAGTGTTTGCCGGATTGGTGGCGCAGGGTGTGGCGCTGTGGCTGGGGTTTCAGGCTTTCATCAACATTGGCGTGAATTTGGGCGCATTGCCCACCAAGGGCTTGACCTTGCCGTTCATGAGTTACGGTGGTTCGGCCATCTTGATGAATTTGGTGGCGATTGCCGTGGTGCTGCGCATTGACCATGAAAACCGCCAACGCATGCACCCCGAAAGGCGGCCTGCCTCGTCATGACGCAACCTTCCCATTCAACCCCATGTGCACTGGTGATGGCCGGTGGTACGGGTGGCCATATTTTTCCGGGGCTGGCACTGGCCGAAGCCCTACGCGCGCGCGGCTGGCGTGTGCATTGGTTGGGCGCACCCGACAGCATGGAAGAGCGTCTGGTGCCGCCGCGTGGTTTTGCTTTTGAGACTGTGGCTTTTGGTGGCGTGCGCGGCAAAGGCCTGAAAACGCTGGCCTTGTTGCCGTGGCGGTTGGCGCAGGCGTTGGGTCAAAGCTGGCGTGTGGTGCAGCGGGTACGCCCAGACGTGGTGATTGGGTTGGGTGGCTACATCACCTTTCCGGGCGGGTTGATGGCGGCACTGGCGGGCAAGCCATTGCTGTTGCACGAACAAAACTCCGTGGCGGGCTTGGCCAACAAAGTGTTGGCGCGCGTGGCGCGTGGTGTGTTCAGCGCCTACCCCAATGCGTTGCCGCAAGCGCAGTGGGTCGGCAACCCGTTGCGGGCCGAATTCTTACAGCAACCCCCACCAGCCCAGCGTTTTGCGGGCCGCAGTGGCCCCTTGCGTCTGTTGGTGGTGGGAGGTAGCCTAGGGGCCAAGGCTCTGAACGATGCTGTACCCCAGGCGCTGGCGCTGATTCCTGAAGCACAGCGCCCGCACGTGACGCACCAAAGCGGTGAAAAACAAATCGATGCCTTGCGTGCGGCCTATGCCGCTGCCGGTGTGCAAGCCACGCTCACCCCATTCATTCAAGACACCGCACGCGCCTTTGCCGATGCCGATGTGGTCATTGCCCGTGCGGGAGCCAGCACGGTGACCGAATTGGCCGCCGTGGGCACTGCCGCCATCTTTGTGCCGTTTCCGCACGCGGTGGACGACCACCAAACCCACAACGCCCGTTTCTTGGTCGATGCCGGGGCTGGGTGGTTGTTGCCACAAAACGAGCTGAACCCCGCCGGTTTGGCGCGACAATTGCAAGCTTTGACCCGCGCCGAACTACAAGCCCGTGCCGAATGTGCCTTGGCCCAGCGCCAGACCCGCGCGGTGGACATCATGGTGCAGGCTTGTGAACGGCACTTGGCCTGAATCCGCTCCTTTACAACGATATTCATGAAACACGCCATTCGCCACATCCATTTCGTCGGCATCGGTGGTGCCGGCATGAGCGGCATTGCCGAAGTGCTGCTCAACCTCGGCTACACTATTTCGGGCAGCGACTTGGGCACCAGCGCCACCACTTTGCGTTTGCAGCAACTGGGGGCGCGTGTCCATGTGGGGCACGATGCGGCGCACATCGACGGCGCGGACTGCATCGTCACCTCCACCGCCGTCAAGGCCGACAACCCCGAAGTGGTGGCCGCACACGCTAAGCTGTTGCCGGTGGTGCCGCGCGCCATCATGTTGGCTGAGTTGATGCGCATGAAAAAAGGCGTGGCCATTGCTGGCACGCACGGCAAAACCACCACCACCAGCCTGGTGGCCAGCGTGCTGGCCGCCGCTGATTTGGATCCAACTTTCGTGATTGGTGGCAAGCTCAACAGTGCCGGGGCCAACGCGCGCCTAGGGGCGGGCGAATACATCGTGGTCGAGGCCGACGAGTCCGATGCGTCGTTCCTCAACCTGTTGCCGGTGATGGCGGTGGTCACCAACATCGATGCCGACCACATGGACACCTATGGCCACGATTTTGGCCGCTTGCAACAGGCGTTCATGGAGTTTTTGCACCGCATGCCGTTTTACGGTGCGGCCATTGTGTGTGTGGACGACCCCACCATCCGCAACTTGTTGGGCGACATTCAGCGCCCCATCACCACCTACGGCCTCAGCGAAGACGCGCAAGTGCGCGCGCTGGATGTGCGTGCTGTGGCTGGACAGATGCACTTCAAGGTGCAACGGCGCAATGGCATCCAGTTGCCCGATCTGGATGTGGTGCTGAACCTGCCGGGCTTGCACAACGTGCTCAACGCGCTGGCGGCCATTGCGGTGGCCATTGAGTTGAACGTGCCCGATGCGGCGGTGCTCGAAGCTTTGGCGCAGTTCAAGGGCGTGGGGCGGCGCTTCCAGCGTTATGGCGAGGTGGCCCTGCCCAGCGGTGGTACCGCCACGCTGGTGGACGATTATGGCCACCATCCGGTCGAAATGGCGGCCACGCTGGCCGCAGCGCGGGGGGCCTTTCCTGGGCGGCGTTTGGTGCTGGCGTTCCAGCCGCACCGTTACACCCGCACCCGCGACTGCTTCGAGGATTTTGTCAAAGTCATTGGCCATGCCGATGCCGTGTTGCTGGCCGAGGTGTACGCCGCCGGTGAAGCCCCCATCGTGGCCGCCGATGGCCGTGCGCTGGCGCGCGCGCTGCGGGTGGGGGGTAAAGTCGAACCGGTGTTTGTCGATGACATTGCCACCATGCCGCAAGCGGTGCTGGACAACGCCCGCGATGGCGACGTGGTGTTGTGCATGGGGGCGGGCAGCATTGGCGCGGTGGCGGCGCAGACCGTGGCATTGGCCGCAGAGGTACAAGCATGAGCGATACACCACAACATTGCATAGATCCCGCCAGTTTCGGCAAAGTGGCCGTGCTGTTGGGCGGTTACTCCGCCGAGCGCGAGGTGTCGTTGATGTCCGGTGCTGGCGTGCTGGCGGCGTTGCGCAGCCAAGGCGTGGACGCATACCCGTTTGATCCCGCTGAGCGCGACCTGTTTGACTTGCGCCACGAAGGGTTCGACCGCGCTTTCATCAACCTGCATGGCCGCTTTGGCGAGGATGGCACCGTGCAAGGCGCGCTGGAGTTGATGCGCATCCCGTACACCGGATCGGGCGTGTTGCCGTCCAGTGTGGCCATGGACAAGGTCATGACCAAGCGCATTTGGCGTGCCGAAGGCCTGCCCACGCCGGATTGGCGACAAGTGGCCAGCGTGGCCGAAACCGAAGCCGCGTTGGCCGCCTTGGGCGCACCCATGATCGTCAAGCCTGCGCGGGAAGGCTCTAGCATCGGCCTAACCAAAGTGACGGATGTGGCGCAGTGCGCACAGGCTTACGCGTTGGCCGCGCAACTCGACCCCGAAGTGCTGTGTGAACAATTTGTGCAGGGCGATGAAGTCACCTGCCCGGTGTTGGGCAACGGGGCGCAGGCGCGCGCGTTGCCGGTGATCCACATCGTGGCACCCGGTGGCAACTACGATTACGAACACAAATACTTTGCCGATGACACCCAATACATCGTCCCGTGCGATTTGCCCACGGGCGAGGAAGCCGCCATCCAAGCGTTGGTGCTCAAGGCCTACCGCACCTTGGGTTGCCGGGGCTGGGCGCGTGCCGACGTGATGATCGATGCCCGTACCCGCCAGCCCTACTTATTGGAAATCAACACCTCGCCGGGCATGACCAGCCATTCGCTGGTGCCCATGTCGGCGCGTGCGGTGGGTATTGGCTATGAGGCGCTGTGCTTGCAAATGCTGGCCTCCGCCGCATTGGACAATGTGTTGCCACCACAGCATACCCCCACTGGAGCCTGAGCCGCACCATGTCGCTTGCCGCTGCGTCACTGCCGCTGGACATCAAATGCGTGAACTGGGTCACCAAGGCCTTGTTCTGGGCGTTTGGTGCCATGACGCTGGTTAGCCTCGGTTTGTGGCTGGCCCAGCATCCAGCGTGGACAGTGGGGCGCATCACCGTGGTAGGCGAGGTGGCGCACCAAAACGAGGTCACGTTTCGTTCCCACATTGCGTCGCAATTGCGTGGCAGCTTCTTGACGCTGGACTTGCAACAGGTCAAGCAAGTGTTTGAAACCGTGCCGTGGGTGCGCCAAGCGGTGGTGCAGCGCGAATTCCCCAACCGCTTGCGCGTGACGTTGCTGGAGCACCAGCCCCGCGCATGGTGGGGCGAGAGCGGTGGTGGCAAACTGGTGAATGCGCAGGGCCAGGTCTTTGAGGCCAACCCCGACGATGTGCAGGCCGATGGTTGGAGCGAACTCATGGGGCCGGACGATGCTTCATCGCCACAGGTGTACCGGCTGTACCAAGCTTTGCAACCGCTGTTTGCCCGGCTGGACTGGCGCATGCAGCGCCTCGAACTGGACCGTCGGGGCAGTTGGCGTGTGCGCTTAGACCACGGTACGGTGGTCGAACTCGGGCGCGGCAACACCGAAGAATTGCTCACCCGCGTGACCCATTTTGTGTTTACGGTCTCACAATTGAGCCAACGGTACGCGTACCAGCTGGAAATGGTAGATTTACGCTACCCCAACGGTTATGCGGTGCGCATGCGTGGCGTGACCACCACGGTGGGGCAAATTGCCCCGGTTGTGCCGCCCGTCGCCCGCCCGCAACCTGCTGTGCCTGCCAACAAAACAACAGCCTCCCCTTCTACCCCATTGCCTGAGCAGCCCCGTGCCAGCAGGTAAGACACCGACAGCATCACATGGTCAAGGATTTGAAAGACATAGTGGTTGCACTCGACATTGGCACCTCCAAAATCATGGTGGTGGTGGCCGAAGTTGTGGGCAACGGCGAGCTCAAGCTCGCGGGCTTGGGCGTTGCGCCCAGTTACGGCCCCAGCCCCGGCCTCAAGCGCGGGGTGGTGGTCAACATCGACACCACCGTGCGCAGCATCCAGTTGGCACTCGAAGAAGCCGAGTTGATGGCCGATTGCCACATCTCGCACGTGTTCACGGGCATCTCGGGTCGCCACATTCAGGGGCTCAACTCGATTGGCATGGTGGCCATCCGCGACCGCGAAGTCACGTCGTCCGACGTGGCGCGGGTGATTGAAACCGCCAAAACCATCAACATCTCGACCGACCAGCGTTTGCTGCTGGTGGAGCCGCAAGAGTTCATCATCGACAGCCAAGAGGTCAAAGAACCGATTGGCATGAGCGGTATCCGGTTGGAAGCACGGGTACATCTGGTGACGGTGGCCCAGAGTGCTTCCGACAACATCACCAAATGCGTGCGCCGCTGTGGGTTGGAGGTCGATCGCTTGGTACTCAATCCGCTGGCTTCGAGCTTGGCGGTGCTGACCGAAGACGAAAAAGAGCTGGGCGTGGTGCTGTTGGACATTGGTGCAGGCACCACCGATGTGGCCATTTTTGCGGGCGGAGCCATCCGTCACACCGCGGTGATTCCGATTGCGGGCGACCTCATCACCAACGACATTGCCACCGCCTTGCGCACCCCCACCAAAGAGGCGGAGGACATCAAAATTCACAGTGGCTGCGCCAAGCAATTGTTGGCCGACCCAGAACAGCACATTGAAGTGCCTGGTTTGGGCGATCGAGCTTCACGTTTGCTCAGTCGCCAAGCGTTGGCGGGTGTGATAGAGCCGCGTGTGGAAGAAATTTTTATGCTGGTGCAGCAAATCATTCGGGACTCGGGGTTTGAGGACCGTTTGTCGTCGGGCGTGGTGCTCACGGGCGGCAGCTCCTTGATGCCCGGCATGGTGGAGTTGGGTGAAGACATTTTCCTCAAGCCTGTGCGCCGTGGGGTGCCGCGTTATGCCAGTGCCTTGAGCGACATGGTGGCCCAGCCACGCGCGGCCACGGTCATGGGTTTGCTGGAAGAAGCGCGGTTGGCCCGTTTGCGCACCCAGACGGTGGCTCCCAAGCCCAGTCCGGTGCACAGCACTTGGGCCAAAATCCGGGCGTGGTTTGCAGGCAATTTTTGAGGCCCTAACGCGTGGCGCAGTGCGGGCGCAGCGGTACAGGTTTGGTACAAGGAGTTTTGATTTATGAATCCAATTGACATGATTGACGGCAACGAATTTAACCGGGGTACCCAGATCAAGGTGATCGGGGTGGGCGGCGGTGGCAGCAATGCTGTCGAACACATGATCGAAAGCGGTGTGCAGGGCATTGAGTTCATCTGTGCCAACACCGACGCGCAGGCGCTGGGCCGCAGCTCCGCCGACAACGTGATCCAGCTCGGGGCCACCGGCTTGGGCGCAGGCAGCCGTCCCGAGCGTGGGCGCGAAGCCGCTGAAGTGGCTATTTCCGAGATTCGCAACGCTATCCAGGGTGCGCACATGCTGTTCATCACCGCGGGCATGGGCGGCGGTACGGGAACCGGCGCAGCCCCCGTGATTGCACGTGTGGCCAAGGACATGGGCATCTTGACCGTGGGTGTGGTTACCAAGCCGTTCGACTTTGAAGGCGGTCGGCGCATGCAGAACGCTGAACAAGGTTTGGCGGAGCTGGAGTCCAACGTCGATTCGCTGATCGTGGTGCTCAACGACAAGCTGCTCGAAGTGCTGGGCGATGAAGTGACCCAAGAAGAGGCACTGGCCGAAGCCAACAACGTGCTCAAAAATGCCGTGGGTGGTATTGCCGAAGTCATCAATGTTGAAGCCCTCATCAACGTTGACTTTGAAGACGTGCGCACCGTGATGAGCGAAACCGGCAAAGCCATGATGGGCACCGCGGTGGCCAGTGGTCAGGACCGCGCCCGCATTGCCGCCGAACAGGCGGTGGCCTGCCCGCTGTTGGACGGTGTGGACATGAAAGGTGCCAAGGGCGTGTTGGTGCTGATCACCGCTGGCCGTGGCTCGCTCAAGCTGAGCGAATCCAAAGTGGCGATGAACACCATCCGCGCTTTTGCCGCACCCGATGCGCACGTCATTTACGGTACCGCCTACGACGATTCGCTGGGCGATGCCCTGCGTGTGACGGTGGTCGCCACCGGTTTGAGCCGTCCCAGCGCACAACCGCCCCAAGGCCAACACCCGCAGCACCACGGCCACCAGCCGCACTACGTTCCGGCGGGCAACCGCATGGGTGGCCAGCCGCGCGCGGGTGCCCCGGTGGCCAGCTTTAGCGCACCGCCGCTGCACCAGCCGTCTGCTCCAGTGCATCAGGCCGGGCCTGCCGTGTGGGGGCCACGCACGGGCCGTACCCCGATGGGCGGGCGTGTGGACCCGATGGGTGGCAACAACATCGAAGAGTACGAAATCCCGACCTACTTGCGCCGTCAGTCCAGCGACAAGTGATACCGCATCCCCGAAAGGCCGCCGGTGTGGAACTGGTTTGAACAGCGTGTCAACCCGTACCCGCAGGGCCAGGCTGTGCCGCCACCCTGCGGCTTTTGGGCCTTTGTGTGGGCGGGCACGGCTGGCCTGCGGCCTTATATAGCGGGCATGACGCTGCTGACGGCCACCATTGGTGCGCTGGAAGCGTTGTTGTTTGCCCTGTTGGGCCGCTTGGTGGATTGGTTGGGCCACGTGCCACCCAGTCGCCTGTGGGCTGAACAAGGCGCTACCTTGCTGGCGCTGGGTGCTGCGCTGCTGGGCAGTGTGGGGTTGGTGGCATTGCAGACGTTGCTCAAGCACCAGACGCTGGCGGGCAATTTTCCGATGCGTTTACGCTGGAACTTCCACCGCCTGATGTTGGGCCAGAGCATGGCCTTTTACCAAGACGAGTTTGCCGGGCGCGTGGCTGCCAAGGTGATGCAAACCGCGCTGGCGGTGCGCGACACGGTGTTTATTCTCGGCGACATTCTGGTGTTCGTGTCCATCTACTTCATCACCATGGTGGCGGTGCTGGGTGGGTTCGATGTGTGGATGTTGCTGCCGTTTTTGGGCTGGTTGGGTTTGTACGCGCTGGCGTTGCGCTGGTTTATTCCCCGTCTGTCCAAGGTGTCCAAGGACCAAGCGGGTGCGCGCGCGCTGATGACGGGCCGCATCACCGATGCCTACACCAACATTGCCACCGTCAAACTGTTCTCGCACGCTGGGCGCGAGGCCGGTTACGCCCAAAGCGCCATGCGCGAATTCATGACCACCGTCCATGCGCAGATGCGGCTGGTCAGTGGCATTGAAATCATCAACCACACCCTGAGCATGACGCTGATTGCCAGCACCACCGGCGTGGCATTGTGGTTGTGGAGCTTGGGCCAAGTGGGTATTGGTGCCGTGGCCGCTGCCACCGCGATGGCGTTGCGTCTCAATGGCATGTCGCACTGGGTGATGTGGGAAATGGCCTCGCTGTTTGAGCACGTGGGCACAGTCCAAGATGGCATCAACACCTTGGCGCAGCCCCAGCGCGTGTTGGATGCGCCCCATGCCGTACCGTTGCAGGTGCCGCACGGCGAGGTGCGTTTCGAGAATGTCAGCTTTGCCTACGGCCCATCAGGCCGTACCGATGCCACGCCGCCGTGGGTGGTGCACCATTTGAACCTGACCATCCGCCCCGGCGAGAAAATTGGCTTGGTGGGGCGTTCCGGTGCGGGCAAATCCACCATCGTTAACCTGCTGCTGCGCTTTTACGATTTGGAGCATGGCCGCATCACCATCGACGGCCAAAACATTGCCGAGGTCACGCAAGACAGCCTGCGCCAGCACATTGGCATGGTGACGCAGGATACTTCGCTGTTGCACCGCTCCGTGCGCGACAACTTGCTGTATGGACGGCCCGATGCCAGCGAGGCCGACATGCTGGCCGCCGCACAGCGGGCTGAGGCGCACGGTTTTATCCAAGCCCTGAGCGATGCCAAAGGCCGCACGGGTTACGATGCCCACGTGGGCGAGCGTGGGGTCAAGCTCTCGGGTGGGCAACGCCAGCGCATTGCCATTGCGCGCGTCATGGTCAAGGACGCGCCCATTTTGCTGCTGGACGAGGCCACCAGTGCGTTGGATTCTGAAGTGGAAGCCGCTATCCAAACCAGTTTGTACCGGCTGATGGAAGGCAAGACCGTGGTGGCGATTGCGCACCGCCTCTCCACCATTGCCGCGATGGATCGTCTGCTGGTGCTCGATCAGGGCCGTGTGGTGGAGCAGGGCAGCCATGCCGAACTGCTGGCGCAAGGCGGCTTGTATGCGCGCTTGTGGGCGCACCAAAGCGGTGGTTTTTTGGGCGAAGAAGCCTAAACCGGCACAAAACCTTGTGCGCTCCTAAAATCGCCCTATGATCGTGCAACGTACCCTCAAAACCCTGACCCGCGCCGTGGGTGTGGGGCTGCACAGCGGCCAGCGTGTGGAGCTGACATTGCGTCCGGCCCCGCCCGACACAGGCATTGTGTTTCGCCGCATCGACCTGCCGATGCCGGTGCAAATCCCTGTTCACGCTCAGGCCGTGACCGACACGCGGCTGGCCTCCACCATTTCCAACGGTGGGGCCAAGGTACACACCATCGAGCACATCATGAGCGCCTGCGCCGGACTGGGCATCGACAACCTCATCATCGACATCACCGCCGAAGAGGTGCCGATTCTGGATGGTTCAGCGGCATCGTTTGTGTACCTGCTGCAAAGTGCGGGGATCGAACTGCAAGATGAGCCCAAACGCTTCATCCGTGTGCTGCAACCGGTGGAAGTGCGCGAGGGTGAGGGCCGCAGCCTCAAATGGGCGCGGCTGGAACCTTACCACGGTTACAAGCTCAGTTTCGAGATCGAATTTGACCACCCCGCTGTCAACGCCAGCGGCCAGACCGTGACGTTTGACTTGGGCAGCGGCCAGTACGCGCGTGAAATTGCCCGTGCCCGCACCTTCGGTTTTACGCGCGATGTGGAGATGATGCGTGCCAACGGCTTGGCCTTGGGCGGTGGGCTGGACAACGCCATTGTGCTGGACGACAACAAAGTGCTCAACGCCGATGGCCTGCGCTACCAAGACGAATTTGCCAAGCACAAAATTCTGGACGCGATGGGCGATCTCTACATCATTGGCCGCCCGTTGCTGGCGGCGTACAGCGCGTTCCGCAGCGGCCACGCCATGAACAACCAACTGCTGCGCGCGCTGTTGGCCAAGCCTGAAGCTTACGATTTGGTGACCTTCCCGCGCGACAGCCAAGCCCCCGCTGGTTTTGCCCAGTTGGGTCAGTACCACTGAACCCGGTGCGTCAGTAACTGCGTCCGGCTTTGTACGCGGCGTGGATGCGCGCCTGCGTGGGGGCTACGCGGTGGATGGCTTGGGTGTGGCGTGCCACCTGTGCGTGCGTGATGCACAGGCCCAGCGCATCGGCAGCGTCTTTGCCGGGCAGGCCGGGCAGTTGCAGCAGGCGTTTGACCATCTCCTGCACTTGGGCCTTGGCCGCTTTGCCGTGGCCCGTCACAGCTTTCTTGAGTTGCAGCGCGGTGTATTCGCTCACGCTCAGGCCGTTGGCCACCAGCGCGGTCAGGCAGCAGCCGCGCGCCTGACCCAGAATCAGCGTGGCTTGCGGGTTGACGTTGACGAACACAATTTCGCACGCGGCCACGTCGGGTTGGTAGCGGCCCACCACTTCGCTGATGCCGTCAAAGATGACCTTGAGCCTTTCGGGCAACAGCGCGCCCTCACTGGGGCTGGTGCGGATGGTGCCGCTGGCCACGTATGCCATGCGGGGGCCATCGGTGTCGATGACACCAAAGCCGGTGGCTTGCAGGCCGGGGTCAATGCCCAAGATGCGCATGGTGGTCGGGTCTTTTAAAGGGGGGTCAGGGCGGCGTGACCGCGTTCATGCGTGCGGCAATGGTGCTGGCCCGGTTGTTGAGGTAGCGCGAGTTGACGCGTTGTTCAAAGCGTTTGGGCGCGGGCAGCATCACCGCCAGCCGCGCCGCTTCGCGCGCACTGAGTTGCCGTGCTGATTTGCCAAAGTAGCGTTGTGCTGCTGCCTCGGCACCAAAAATGCCCTCGCCCCATTCCACGTTGTTGAGGTAGATTTCTAGGATGCGGCGCTTGCTCAGGCAGGCTTCCAGCGTCATGGTCAGCACCAGTTCCTGGCCCTTGCGCAGCAGGCTGCGTTCGCCCGACAGCAGCAGGTTCTTGGCCAATTGTTGCGTGATGGTGGAGCCGCCTACCACTTTGGGTGGCTTGACTTGGTGGGGGTCTTTGCCTTGCGCCACTTGGGCCTCGGCTTGCGCTGCGCTGCGCTCGTTGCGCTCCCAAGCGGCTTCCAGTGCGTCCCAGTCCACGCCGTCGTGTTGGTTGAAACCGGAGTCTTCGGCTGCCAGCACCGCGCGCTTGAGGTGCGGTGAAATCGCACCGTAGTCCAGCCATTGCTGGTGCCAAGTGAAGGCGCGTGGTTGGGTGGCCATGCGCCACGCTTCCGAACGTTGGAACGCGGTGCTTTGCGGGTCGATGACCGCCATCAGCGCAATGCGGCCCACAAAGAACAGCTGCAACGCCAATCCGGCCAGCATTACCCACAGCAGCCAGCGCCACACACCTCTCATGCTCAACTTCATGCGTTCAACCGTTGCTCATTTGTTGCGTTTGCAGCGTCGCGTCGCGTGTGAAGCGGAAGCGCGACACCACCACAATTTGGTCGGCGGCCACACGCATGTCGGGGTTGAAGCGGCCAAAGGTGAGGCTGTGTACGATGCTTTGTGCGTGGCGATCCAGCACCGGTTGGCCCGAGGCTTGCAGCACTTCGGTACTGAGCACCTGGCCGTCGTGGTTGACGGTGATGAGCATGGTCAGCTCACCGTACAGCTTGCGTCCACCCGCTTGCGGAAAGTGGTTGGTGCCACGTTCCTCGATCTTGCGGCGCAGGTCGTCGTAGTACAGCGCGTAGCTGGCCTCGCGCGTGGAGGGGCCAACGTAGCGTTTGCGCGGGCGCGCGTTTTCTTCGTTGATGCGGCGTTCGATTTCGGCCAGCAGTTTGAGCAGCAACTCGCGTTGCTGTTCGGGTGCGGTGCCGTCGGTGGGCGGCGGTGTGTGTTGGGGCCGGTCGGGCGTGCGTTCGGGTTGCTGTTCTGGCAGGTTGGCCAATTGTTGGCGCAGTTGCGTCAGCAGACGTTGTTGTTGCAGTTGCAGGTGCTCAATGCGCTGTTCTTGGTCTTGCAGCGCATCGCCCAATTGGGTGTGCATGGACGGCGGCAGCGGCGAGGTGGCGCGGCCGCGTTCGGCATCGCCCCCACCGGCCAAGTTGGCTTGGGCGATGGCCTGTGGCGCATCGGGCGCTTCGTCGCTGCGCGCGTTGATGAGGATCACCTCCAACGGGGTGTCCTGAAACACGCGGTTGAACTGTTCGGGGGCGGCAAAGCGCGTCGTTAGAACCACAGCGTGCAGCGTCACCGAAATGGCCAAAGCCACTTGCAGAATGCTGAGTCGGTACCACCACACCTTCACGCCAGACCACCGTGCCACGTTTAACTTTGGGCCGGGGCCGGGCTGGCGGGGGCTGCGGCCGATGATGAGGCCGCGTCGCCGTTGCTGTCGTCGTCGGCCATGTCCAGCGCCAGCGTGAGCGGTGCGGCCAGTTCAGCGTCTTCCTCCGCTTCAGCCTCCAGTGCGTCCGCTGAAAGTTCGGGGGTATCGAGGCGCTCAATCACGGTGCCCGTCACTTCCAGCGAGATGTCGTCCAGCAGCCCCAAGCGCACCCGGACCTGCGCGCCACGCGGCAGGCCGTCGGCTCCCAGCACCGCCAGCACCAGCGGCAGCTCGTCGGCCCGCACCAAGTTGTCCTTGATGACGGCAGCGGTCAGTTCGGTGATGCCGTGTTGGCGGATGTAATGCAGCGTCCAGTAACGCTCCATGCCGTTCTGGAACTGGTTGTAGGCGGTGTACGCGGCATCAAAGGCGCTGATGACCGAGAACAAATCGGCATCTTTGGGCTTGAACGGGGCCACCAGCGCGGCGGTGGCCCCATGGCGCGCGCAGGCAATGATTTGCCACTGGTTGACCAGATCGGTGTAACGGCGCAGTGGCGAAGTGCTCCAAGCGTAGCTGGGCACACCTATGCCCGCGTGCGGCAATGCTTTGGTGCCCATGCGCACCTTCACGCCCGGAGCCAGACTGGCTTGGCTGCGGTAAATGCCCGGTACGCCACTGCTGGCCAGCAACTGGCCCCAAGTGCTGTTGGCCAGAATCATGGCTTCGGCCACCATCAAGTCCAGCGGCGCACCGCGCGAACGCGTGCCAATGACGACGGTTTCATCGCCAGTAGGTTCGTGGCCGCTCACGCCTTCCAGTTTGAAGGTGTAGTCGGGGCGGGTGAAGGTCTCGGGTTTGCCACGCACCACCTCGCGCCGTGCTTTGCACACCAACGCCAGCCGGTACAGGAACGACAGTTCCGGGCGCAGCGCGGCCACTTCGTCGCTCAATGGTGCGCCAGTGGGGGCTTGTGGGTCTTGCAGCCAACTGGCGGTGATGGCTTGGTCGAGCTGGTCGTGGCGCAGGTTGTGCGCAATCGGCACCAGTTCCAATTTGGTCTCGCTGCGCTGCACGGTCAGTTCGGTTTCGTCGAACGTGAGGTACAGCGACAGCGCAGGGCGGTTGCCACCCGCGTCCAGCGTGTAGGTTTGCACCACCGCATCGGGCAGCATGGTGATTTTGTGGCCCGGCATGTACACCGTGCTCAGGCGGTTGCGGGCCACTTGGTCGATGGGGCCACCGGGTTGGATGGCCAGGCCTGGGGCCGCAATGTGGATGCCCAATGTCACGCTGCCCGTGCCCAAGCCCTGCACACTGAGCGCGTCGTCGATTTCCGTGGTGCTGGAATCGTCGATGGAGAACGCCTGCACGCTGGCCAACGGCAATTCATCGGCCACCGGCGGGGCTTGCAGTGCCGGAAAGCCTGTGCCCTTGGGAAAGTGCTCGAACAAGAAACGCTGCCAGTGGAACTGGTAAGCGTTGGTGATGGCCCCCGCCTTTTGCAGCAGCGTCAGCGGTGCCAAGTGCGTGACGTGGGCCGCATGCACCACCGCTTTGTACTCGGGGGCGTTTTTGTCGGGTTTGAACAGGATTTTGTACAGTTGTTCGCGGATGGGGAGCGGGCACTGTCCGGCGGCCAATTCGGCGGTCCATGCTTCAATTTGGGCGTTGACCTGCTTTTTCTTTTCGATGGCGGCCAGCGCCTGTTGCAACACCTCGGGGCTGGCTTTTTTGAAGCGGCCTTTGCCCGCGCGGCGAAAGTAGTGCGGCGCTTCGCTCAAGCGCAATAGCGCCGCCACTTGCTGTTCCACCGTGGCCTGCGCGCTGAAGTAGTCGCGTGCCAGATCGGCATAGCCAAATTCGTCCTCGGGCGCAAACTCCCAAGCCAAATCCAACTCAATCTCGTGCGCCAACGCTTGCGCACTGGCCAGCAGTACCGCGGGGGTGGGTTTGTCGAATTTGAGCAGCACATGGGCAGCCTTGACCTTGACGCGCTTGCCGCTGTCCAACTCCACTTGCAAGGAGTTGTCGGCTTCGGACATCACGCGGCCGGTCTGGAACTTGCCGGCATCATCAAACAGTGCAAACAAAATGGGGCTTTCGGTGGATCAGCGGTGGCGCTGCAC
>JBLIZX010000073.1:0-6695 GCA_048860285.1 Macromonas sp.
GTGGACGCGATCATCGACATCTCGCAACGTTTGCGGCTCGACAACATCGCCGAAGGCGTGGAAACCTTGCCCCAAGCCCGCTACCTGGCGCGCCAGGGTTGCCGCGAAATCCAAGGCTATTGGTTCAGCCGCCCGTTGCCCGTGTCGGCCTTTGAAACCTTTGCCCGTGCCCACACCCCAGGCTACATGGTGTCGCATCTCAACGACACCAGTTTTTCGCTGTCGTAATATACGATCTGTTGGGCTACTTGGTGGTGTGTGGCCAGTAGTTCCTTGGCTATGGTTGTGATACCGCGTTGTCCGCATAGGTGTGTCATTAGCGTGATAGTTTGGCCTTGAAACCTTCCATCGTTGTCCCCATGTGTGCAGGCGTTGTCTGGTGCGCTGCGCTGTTGACCGCCGTGCGCCCAGATTTGGTTCAACCGTTTACAACACCCTGTCCGAGACATGAGCACCCATCACGCATTTCAGGCCGAAGTGGCCCAGTTGTTGCACCTCGTTACCCACGCGCTGTATTCCAACAAAGAAATTTTCTTGCGCGAACTGGTCTCCAACGCCTCCGATGCTTGCGACAAACTGCGTTTTGAAGCCCTGAACAACGCCGGTCTGTACGAGGACGCGCCCACTTTGGAAGTGCGCGTGGCGTTTGACAAGGATGCCAAGACCCTGACGATCACCGACAACGGCATCGGCATGAGCGAGCAGGAGGCGATTGACCATTTGGGCACCATCGCCAAGAGCGGCACCAAGGACTTCATGAGCCGCCTGAGTGGCGACCAGAAAAAAGACGCACAACTGATCGGCCAGTTTGGTGTGGGTTTCTACTCCGGCTTCATCGTGGCCGACAAAATCACCGTGGAAAGCCGCCGTGCTGGCCTCAAGGCCGAAGAGGGCGTGCGTTGGGTCAGCGGTGGTTCGGGCGACTTTGAGACCGAAACCATCACCCGTGCGGCACGCGGCACCAGCGTTATCCTGCACCTGCGCGAGGATGCAACCGAATACCTCAACCGCTGGAAGCTCAAGCAAATCATCGGCAAGTACTCCGACCACATCAGCCTGCCCATCCTGATGCAAAAAGAAGAGTGGGATCAGGAAAAATCCGAGTACGTGCTCAAGGACGAGTGGGAAGCCGTCAACAGCGCCAGCGCCCTGTGGACGCGCGCCAAAAAAGACATTTCTGACGAGCAGTACACCGACTTCTACAAAGCCATCAGCTACGACACCGAAGCGCCGCTGAACTGGAGCCACAACCGCGTGGAAGGCAGCACCGAATACACGCAGCTGCTCTACATTCCGGCCAAGGCCCCGCAGGATTTGTGGAACCGCGACAAGAAGGCCGGTGTCAAGCTCTACGTCAAGCGCGTCTTCATCATGGACGAGGCCGAAGCCCTGATGCCGACCTACTTGCGCTGGGTCAAGGGCGTGATCGACTCCTCCGACCTGCCGCTCCACGTCAGCCGTGAGCTGCTGCAAGAGAGCCGCGACGTGAAAGCCATCCGCGAAGGCAACACCCGCCGCGTGCTGTCCATGCTGGAAGAGCTGGCCAAGAAGGACAAGCTGCCCACCGAGAACGCCGACGGCGTAACCGACGTGTTGAGCGCCGAGGAAAAAGCCGAGGCCGAGAAAATGGCGGGCAAGTACAGCCAGTTCTACGCCGAATTTGGTGCGGTGCTCAAAGAAGGTTTGGGCGAGGACTTTGCCAACAAGGACAAGATCGCCAAACTGCTGCGCTTTGCCTCCACCCAAAGCGATGCTGTCGGCGTGGGTTTTGCCGACTACAAAGCGCGCATGAAGGAAGGCCAAGAGGCCATTTACTACATCACCGCCGATACGCTGGCCGCCGCCAAGAACAGCCCGCAACTCGAAGTCTTCCGCAAAAAAGGCATCGAGGTGCTGCTGATGACCGACCGCGTGGACGAGTGGGCACTGTCGTTCCTGCACGAGTTCGACGGCACGCCGCTGCAATCGGTGGCCAAGGGTGCGGTGGACTTGGGCAAGCTGCAAGACGAAGAAGAGAAGAAGGCCGCTGAGCAAGCCGCCGAAGCCTTCAAACCCGTGTTGGACAAGCTCAAAGAAGCCCTGAAAGACAAGGCACAGGACGTGCGCGTCACCACCCGTTTGGTCGATTCGCCCGCCTGCTTGGTGGTGGAAGACCACGGCATGAGCACCCAGTTGGCACGCATGCTCAAGGCTGCGGGCCAGCAAGCGCCCGACAGCAAACCGATTCTGGAAGTCAATGCCGAACACGCGCTGGTCAAAAAGCTCGACGGTTCGGCCCATTTTGACGATCTGGCCCACATTTTGTTCGATCAAGCTTTGCTGGCCGAAGGCGGCTTGCCCGAAGATCCGGCGGCGTATGTCAAGCGTGTGAACGCGTTGTTGGTCTAAAACACGGGCATTGCCCCAGATGGCCACAGGGGCTCCCCATGCGGGAGCCTTTTTTGTGGTCACAGCGCGTAACATGGCCGCTTGTGTGTACCAAAAGCAGGAGCAGGCGATGTCGCGTGGTCAATGGGGAGTGCTGGGCGTGTTGCTGGCCATCGGGTTAAGTGGTTGTGGCTCGGTGGGCGGTGGTGTGGGCGTGTCGGTACCCGTGTTGCCGGGGGTACACATTGGGGTCGGTGTGGGCACCGGGGGGGTGCATTTGGGTGTGGGGGCTTCTGCCGGGCCTGTAGGGGTGGGTGTGGGGGTGAACCAACGTGGCCAAGTCACGGGCAATGCGGGTGTGGGTGCCAGTGTGCCAGTGGGGCATGGTGGCGTGCGCGTGGGCGGTGCGGTGGGCACGGGCACCGTGTTGTACGATCCCGATGTCCCCCCTTCGCACTAGATGTGCGCGTTTGCGGTAGATCGTCACCCTTTGTGAGGAGGTTTCATCATGAACACCGTGGCACCTTTGTGGCTGTGGCTGGTCTTTGTGGCCTTTGTGCTGGGCGCTTTGTTTGTGGACTTTGTGGTGCTCAAGAAACAGGGCGCGCACGAGGTAGGCTTTAAGGAAGCGGTGCGCTGGTCGGTGTTGTGGGTGCTGTTGAGCTTCGTCTTCAACGGCTTGGTTTGGTGGGCTGTCCGTGACATCACCGGCTCGGTAGCGATGGCCAATGAAAAATCGCTGGAGTTCCTGACCGGCTACCTGATTGAGAAAAGCCTGGCGGTGGACAACATCTTCTTGTTCTTGATGATCTTTACGTACTTTGCGGTGCCCCCGGCGTACCAGAAGCGCGTGCTGATGATCGGCATTGTGGGCGCGATTGTGCTGCGCACGGTGATGATTTTGGTGGGCAGTTGGTTGCTCACGCATTTCCACTGGATCTTGTACCTGTTCGGTGCCTTCTTGATTCTGACCGGCATCAAAATGTGGCTGGCGGCGGGCAAAGAGGCCGATCTTGAAGACAACCCGGCGCTCAAGCTGTTGCGCAAGCTCATGCCCGTGAGCCGCAATTACGACGGTGAAAAATTCTGGACGGTGGAAAACGGCCAGCGCATTGCCACTCCCTTGTTGATGGTGATTCTCCTGATCGGGTTTACCGACGTGGTGTTTGCGGTGGATTCAATTCCGGCCATTTTTGCCATCACCAGCGACCCGTTCATTGTGTTGACCAGCAATGTGTTTGCCATTCTGGGCTTGCGGGCCATGTACTTCATGTTGCAGGCGGCGGCAGGAAAGTTTCATTTGCTCAACTACGGGTTGGCGCTGATTTTGGTGTTTATTGGCACCAAGATGGTGATTGTGGACTTCTTCAAGATACCGGTGTTGGTGTCGCTGGGCGTGGTGTTGGGCATTCTGGTGGCCACCATGGTGTTGAGCGTGAAAACCACCCCGCACCGAGAGTAGGATCAGGGCATGAGCCGTTCCAAACAATCTTCTGCCGCCGCTTCTTCTTCACGTCTTGTCGCCGGTGTGGTGCCGTCGCCTGCCGATGCGCAAGCCGCATTGCGTACCCAGTTGCCTGAATTGCGCTCTGGGCAGTCGGTGGCGTTGTTGCAGGAGCTGCACATCTTGACCCGTGAGGGCAAGCTCAACCAAGACACCCGGCGCAAGCTCAAGCAGGTCAACCACCTGCTGCAATTCATTGAGCCGCTGTTGCAAGAGGCGCTGGATGCGCGCGGTGATGTCACGTTGGTGGACCATGGCGCGGGCAAGTCCTACCTCGGCTTTATGTTGTACGACCTGTTCTTCCAGCAACGCAACGTGGGTTGGGTGTATGGCGTGGAAACCCGGCCCGAACTGGTCGAACGTTCGCGTGCGCTGGCGCAGCGTCTGGGTTTTGAGCGCATGCGCTTTGTCGCCACCACGGTGCAAGATGCCATGACCAGCCCTGAATTGCCCGCTCAGGTGGATGTGGTCACGGCCCTGCACGCTTGCGACACCGCCACCGACGATGCCATCGCTTTCGGGCTGGCCAAGCAGGCGCGTTGTATGGTGTTGGTACCGTGCTGCCAAGCCGAGGTGGCGGGCGTGTTGCGCCAGCACAAGGCCTTGAGCCTGTCGCGCACGCCGTTGAGTGAACTTTGGCGACATCCGCTGCACACGCGGGAATTTGGCAGCCAAATCACCAACGTGTTGCGTTGCCTGCAACTTGAAGCGCATGGTTACCAAGTCACCGTCACCGAACTGGTGGGCTGGGAACATTCGATGAAAAACGAGCTGATCCTCGCGCGCAAAGTGGGCAAGGGCAAGGCCAGTGCCCGCGAGCGTTTGCAACACATTCTGGACGAGTTGGGCTTGCAGGCCTTGCAACAGCGTTTTGGTGTGGCCGCCTTGAACGGCGTTTGAGTGGGATTCAAGGTGGGGTGTCGGCCACTGGAGTGGCCGGAGCGACAGAAGCCCGCTGCCAACGCGGTGCGGCACGGTGCCACAAATGCCAACTTAGCCAAGCACTGCTCCAGCACAGGGTGGCGGTCCACAGCGTGTGGCTGGGGTAATGCGCTCCGCGCAGGGTTTGCACGCCACCCAACACCAAGCCCAGCGCACCAATACCGGCCAGCAGCCAGAGTGCCCGCCGTTGTTGCCCCCGCTCGGGATGGTGCAGCCCCGGCAGCGCCAGCGCCAGAAACGCCATCGCGCTGGAGGCGTGTCCTCCTGGAAAACAGTGTCCGCTACCACCATCACGCACGCCCCAGCTCCAGTGCGACACGTAACTGGCTTGTCCGCCGAAAACGCTCAACTCCCATGGGCAACTTGTCAGGCTTTGGCGTTTGAGCAATGTGACGCTGAGCAGCGCCACGGTAATGCCCCACAACATCAGCCAGCGTTCGGTGCGTGACCATTGCGCCCATGGCCCAGCGGGTCGGACGCACCACCACCACAGCAGGGCGTACACCCCCCAGGCCAGCCAGCGCACATGGTCGTGCAAATACTGTTCCAGCCACGGGTGGTGGCGCAGCGCAAAGCCTTGGGCGGTGCCTATGGCTTCCATGACACGCACATCCAGCGCACTGGCATCCCACAGCAGGGTCACACCCCACAGCAACAGGGTGGTGGCCCATGGCCACGACAAGCGAGAAAAAGTTCGGGCAAGCATGCCCGATTCAACCCAATTTGTCTGAAGCGAAACTTAAGTGGTGGTGGGTGTGCTGGTTGGGGTGGACGGTGCCCAGCGTTGCAGTGCCGCTTGCAGTTGCGATTTTTGCAGCGGTTTGGTCAAAAATTCGTCGATGCCCGCTTCCAGCGCCCGTTCCGGTGCGTCGTTCATCACGTCGGCGGTGAGGGCAATGATGGGCATCTGGCCTTGGCCGTTCGGCAAGGCACGGATCAGGCGTGTGGCGGCCAGACCGTCCATTTCGGGCATGTGGATGTCCATCAGCACCAGATCGAAAGTGCCAGGGGCGCGCGCAATGCAGTCCAGCGCCTCTTGCCCGTTGTTGGCGAACGTGACGTGGTGTCCTAGCCGATCCAGCAGCATGCCGACGAATTTTTGGTTGGTGGGATGGTCTTCGGCCACCAGTATCCGCAAGGGTGGCGTGGGCGTGCGGGTGGGCAGGGTATTGGTGGGTGGGGGAGCGGCCTGCGGCGCATGGGGGGCCAAGGGAGCCACCACTGGGGTGGGTACCTCGGCGGCGGAGGGCGGGGCTGGGCAGCGTGGGGTGTCCAACGTCAGTGTCAGGGCTGAGCCTTGGCCCAATTCGCTGCTGGCGGTCAAATCGCCGCCCATCAAGCGTGCCAACGTGCGCGAAATTTCCAGCCCCAGCCCTGTGCCACCAAATTTGCGTGTGGACGAACCATCGACTTGGTAAAAGCGTTGGAACAGCTGTTCCAGTGTTTCGGGACTCATGCCGATGCCGGTGTCGCGCACCACGATGCGCCAATGCAGGGTGTCGGCGCTGGCGCTGGTGCTGGCGTGTACGTCCAGCACCACCTGACCGCGTTCGGTGAACTTGATGGCGTTGTGCAGCAGGTTGAACAAAATTTGCCGCACCCGCGTGGCATCGGCCAACACCCAGGCCGGCTGGGGCAATTCCCCGGTGTGCAGCAATTGCAGGCCTTTTTGTGTGGCAACGGCTTGCATCAGGGCTTGCACGTCGTGCAGCAGCTGCACCATGTCGGTGGGCTCGGGGGTGATGGACATTTTGCCCGCCTCCAGTGCCGACATGTCCAGAATTTCGTTGAGCAGCCGCAGCAGATGTTGGGCCGAGTTTTTGGCGGTTTTGATGCAGTCGCGCTGGTGTTGGCTCAATGGGCCTTCTTCTTCCAGCATGTC
>JBLIZX010000074.1:0-5466 GCA_048860285.1 Macromonas sp.
GTGCATGCCCGCTTTAAGCTGGGTGCGTGGCAGGTTGAGTTGTGGCGTGTCGGCAGCACTCCAGCCGCTGGTCAGCAGCAAGCCCGCACATGCCACGCGCTGGCCCCACCGCTGCCAAGTCGAACGGTGTTGGCGCGGGGGTTTAAAAAGGAGGTAGAGGCTCATGATGTTGCATCTTACACAGCGGTTGCATTTTCTGGCAAATTTCTGCGCAGCAAGGCGGGCGCGCACTGGCTAGAATCTTCAACATGGTCATTTTTTCTTCTCATCCACCAGGCACCACGCCACCCACGCCCGGCGATGGCGACACCGCGGTGTTGGAGCGCACCACTCAGCGTACCGAACCGCCCCGCATGTACCAAGTGGTGTTGTTGAACGACGATTTCACCCCGATGGAGTTTGTGGTCTGGGTGTTGCAGGAGCTGTTCAACAAAGACCGCGAGACCGCGACCCAGATCATGCTCAAAATCCATGTGGAGGGCCGGGGGGTGTGTGGCGTGTTCAGCCGCGACGTGGCCAACACCAAGGTGGAGCAAGTGCTGCAAACTGCGCAGCACAACGGTCATCCGCTGCAATGTGTGTGTGAACCGGTTGAATAAGCCACCATTTGCCCCATGTTGTGGCCACCCATGCGCCCGAATCGCGTTAAATTACCTGTGCATTGTGTTTTAAGGAAAGTGCCCCATGATTGCCCAAGAACTTGAAGTCAGCTTGCACATGGCCTTTGTCGAGGCCCGGCAGCAGCGGCACGAATTCATCACGGTCGAACACCTGTTGCTGGCGCTGCTGGACAACCCCAGCGCCGCTGAGGTGTTGCGCGCCTGTGCCGCCAACATCGACGAACTGCGCAAGGTGCTCTCCACCTTCATCAAAGACAACACGCCGCAAGTGGCCGGCACGCAGGAGGTAGATACCCAGCCCACGCTGGGCTTTCAGCGTGTGATCCAGCGTGCCATCATGCACGTGCAATCCACCGGCAACGGCAAAAAAGAGGTGGTGGGTGCCAACGTGTTGGTGGCCATTTTTGGCGAGAAAGACTCGCACGCCGTGTACTACCTGCACCAGCAGGGCGTGACGCGGCTGGATGTGGTCAACTTCATCGCGCACGGTATCCGCAAGAGCGATGCTGCCGACAACGCCAAATCGGGCGATGCCAGCGGCAACAGCGCCGCCGACAACGAGGAGGCCAGTGCCAACCCCGGCAGTGGCGACAAGCCGACCGAAAAAGCCTCGCCCTTGGAGCAGTTCACGCTCAATTTGAACCAAGCTGCCAAAGATGGCAAGATCGACCCGCTCATTGGACGCGACCACGAGGTGGAACGTGTGATCCAAGTGTTGTGCCGCCGTCGCAAAAACAACCCGCTGCTGGTGGGTGAGGCCGGTGTGGGCAAGACCGCCATTGCCGAAGGTCTGGCCTGGCGCATCACCCAGGGCACGGTGCCTGAGGTGCTGGCCGAGGCCACCGTCTATTCGCTCGACATGGGCGCGCTGTTGGCGGGTACCAAGTACCGGGGCGACTTCGAGCAGCGCCTCAAAGGGGTGCTCAAGACCCTGAAGGACAAGCCGCACGCCATTCTGTTCATCGACGAGATCCACACCCTGATTGGGGCGGGTGCGGCCTCGGGCGGCACGTTGGATGCGTCCAACTTGCTCAAGCCTGCGCTGTCCAGTGGTAGCCTCAAGTGCATTGGGGCCACCACTTTCACCGAATACCGGGGCATCTTCGAGAAAGACGCAGCCCTGAGCCGCCGCTTCCAAAAGGTGGATGTGGTCGAGCCGACGGTGGAACAAACCATCGACATCCTCAAAGGCCTCAAGAGCCGGTTCGAGGAACACCACAGCGTCAAGTACGCCAGCGCCGCGTTGCAAGCCGCCGCCGAGTTGAGCGCCAAGTACATTGGCGACCGCCACCTGCCCGACAAGGCCATCGACGTGATCGACGAGGCCGGTGCCGCGCAGCGTGTGCTGGTACCGTCCAAACGCAAAAAGACCATCGGCAAAACCGAGATCGAAGAGATCGTGGCCAAGATGGCGCGCATTCCGCCCGCCAGCGTGTCCAACGACGACCGCAGCAAGCTGCAAACGCTGGAGCGTGACCTCAAGTCGGTGGTGTTTGGGCAGGACAAGGCCTTGGACGTGTTGGCCTCCAGCGTCAAGATGGCGCGTTCTGGCTTGGGCAAGCCCGACAAGCCCATTGGCGCGTTCCTGTTCAGTGGCCCCACCGGTGTGGGCAAGACCGAGGCCGCCAAGCAGCTGGCCTACATCTTGGGCATCGAGCTGATCCGTTTTGACATGTCGGAGTACATGGAGCGCCACGCCGTGAGCCGCCTGATCGGTGCGCCGCCCGGCTATGTGGGTTTTGACAAAGGTGGCCTGTTGACCGAGGCCATCACCAAGAAGCCCTATTGCGTGCTGTTGCTCGACGAAATCGAAAAGGCCCACCCGGACATCTTCAACGTGTTGTTGCAGGTGATGGACCACGGTACGCTGACCGACAACAACGGGCGCAAGGCCGACTTCCGCAACGTCATCATCATCATGACGACCAACGCGGGCGCTGAGACGATGAACAAGGCCACTATCGGCTTCACCAACCAGCGCCAAGCGGGTGATGAGATGGCCGACATCAAGCGTTTGTTTACGCCCGAGTTCCGCAACCGGCTGGACGCGATTGTGGGTTTCAAGGCGCTGGACGAGCAGATCATTCTGCGTGTGGTGGACAAGTTCCTGCTGCAACTGGAGCAGCAACTGGCCGAGAAGAAGGTCGAGGTCACGTTCACCGACGCGCTGCGCCAGCACTTGGCCAAGAAGGGTTTCGATCCGCTGATGGGTGCGCGTCCGATGCAGCGCCTGATCCAGGACACCATCCGCCGCGCCTTGGCCGACGAGCTGCTGTTTGGCCGCCTGACCGACGGTGGCCGTCTGACGGTGGATCTGGACACCAGCGTGACCGACAAAACCGAGGTCAAGCTCGATATCCAGCCGCTGCCCAAGAAGGACAAGCACGTCAAAGCCGAACCGGAAGAAGCGGCGGCGAGCTGACCCGCGAGGCGTGTGCCGCTGCCTTCCAACACCAAAAAGCCAGCGTTTTTAGGCGCTGGCTTTTTTTATGGTGTTGCCCCAAAGACAATCAGCCGTCGGCGTTGATGCGTTGGATCAGGGTGTGCAGCACCGCATCGGCCTGGTCGTTGGCGATCTGGCAGGTGCCAGCGGCGTTGTGGCCGCCACCGCCATATTCCAGCATCAGGTTGCCGACGTGGGTCTTGCTGCTGCGGTCGAGGATGGACTTGCCGGTGGCCAGCACGGTGTTTTGTTTTTGCAGGCCCCACATCACGTGGATGGAAATGTTGGCGGTGGGGAACAGGGCGTAGATCATGAAGCGGTTGACCGCCCAGATGGTGTCCTCGCCGCGCAAGTCCAGCACCACCAGGTTGCCGTGTTGCTTGGCGCAGCGCAGGATTTGCTCCTTGGCTTTTTCGGCGTGCTCTTGGTACAGCGTCACACGTTCTTGCACGTCGGGCAGCGCCAGGATTTCCTCGATGGTGTGGTCGCGGCAGTACTTGATCAAATCCATCATCAGTTGGTAGTTGCTGATGCGGAACTCGCGGAAGCGCCCCAGCCCGGTGCGCGAATCCATCAGGTAGTTGAGCAGCGTCCATTTTTGCGGGTTCAGCACGTCCTCGCGCGAATACTGTGCCGAATCGGCTTGGTCCACGGCGGTCATCATTTCATCGGTGACACGCGGGAAGCGTGCCTTGCCGCCAAAGTGGTTGTACACCACGCGCGCCGCCGATGGAGCGTGTGCCTCGATGATGTGGTTGGGACGTTCGCCGGTGTTGCGCACGGTCTCGGACTCGTGGTGGTCGAACACCAGATGTGCGCTGGCCACGTAGGGCAGGTTGGTGGTGATGTCGCGCTCGGTGATGGTGATCTTGCCGTCCTGCATGTCCTTGGGATGCACGAACAGGATGTCGTTGATCAGTTCCAGTTCATGGAGCAGCACGGCGCAGACCAGACCATCAAAGTCGCTGCGGGTGACGAGTCGGTATTGGGGTGAACTCACGGGCGTTCCTGACAAAACAAGGTTGGTGAAAAGAGAATCGCACAAGGTGCCATGTTAGCAAGCAAAACTTTGTATCTTTCGCCAGGTTGCCGGTTTTTGCAGCTTGTTTTCACGGATTGAGCAGGCGTAAGCCCGGTGGCAGGCCTTCGCCAAAACTGCGGCGTTGGTCGGCCTCGTCCAAAGGCACCACTTCGCGCACCATCGCGGCCCAGCTGGCGGGCACTTTGACCAAGCCCAGGCGGCGCAATACTTCGCTGCGGATACCGCTGTCCAGATCGAGCGCGCGGTCGCCGCTGAGGCGGGCGATTTGTGCCGCAGCAAAGGCGGCGGCTTCGTGCTGCTTCCAGTCTTGCGCCAGCAGGGCTTGCAGCCACAGGGTGGCGGTGTCGGGCGGTACCACGCTTTGGGCGTTACCGTACAGCGAGATGCGTGCTCCCAGGCGGCCCAGCGCCCACCAGTTCGGGGCCTTGAGGCCGGGCCGTTGCAGGCGTTGCAACAGCCATTGGCCAATCTCGACCCGGTACGGGGCGGGCACGCGTTCCAGTGCTGCCACCAGGCGCACCATGTCGTCTTCGCTGTGTTGCAGTGGGTCTTTGTGGCGCGGGTGCAGGCTGAGGTCTTGCAGGTGTTCGCCCACGGTTTGCAACAGGTGCAGTTGCTGGGTGCTGTCCAAGCCACCGGCGGCGCGCCGCCACAGCGTCCACCATTCGCTCCAGTTGCGGTTGTCTTGGTGGTATTGCAGGCCCGCTTCAAACAGCGCCCACAGTTGCCCGATGCGCCATTCGTCCAGCGGCGCACCCCAGCCGGGGCGCAGGCAATAGCCGGTCAGGTTGAGCCAGGCGCGTTCGTGTTCTGCCGAGCGACGGCGGCGGCGCGCGCGTTCCAGCAGCGCGTCAAAGAGGTGGCGCAGCAGGGGCAAGTCCCAACCGTCGCGCGGGCCCAGGGTTTTTTCCAACGCGGCACGCAGTTGGCGCACGTCCTTGGCATCGGTGGGCTGGCTGGCGCTGCCAAACACGCGTTCGATCAAGGCCAGTGCCTCGGCCAAACGCGGGTGGGTGTGGGTGGCGGGGGTGTCACCCTCCGTACTGGTGTTGCTGTCGGATACGCTGCCCCGCAGCTGGAACGCCAGTTGCCAGCGTTGTGCGGGGTCGTGGCGGGCCAGGCAGTGCATCTCCAGCGTGCCGACCTCGGTCATGCTGGCCACCCGTTCGACCTGAATCTCTCCGCGTTTTTGCCGCCCTTGGCCGGGCAGTCGGGTGGTAATGGCGGGCAGACGCACAAAGTCGTCGTTCAGTGGCACAATGTCGCCCGCCTGCCACGGCGTATCGGCTACCGACGACACGAGGTGAAACCGCACCGCTTGCCCAACGCGCAGTGCAAAGGTGCGCCCGGCCAGCGGTACT
>JBLIZX010000075.1:0-2951 GCA_048860285.1 Macromonas sp.
CGCATGCGCGAGGCGTTGGTAGAAGCCATCGAAAAACTGCCGGAACGTGAGCAGTACGTGATGAGCATGTACTACGAGCACGACATGAACTTGAAAGAGATTGCCGCTGTGCTGGGCGTGACCGAATCGCGCGTGTGCCAATTGCACAGCCAGTCGATTGCGCGTTTGCGGGCCCGCTTGCGCGAGCATTAAACGCGCAGGCGTACCGCTCTGTCAGGCCTTGAGCGGGGCTTGGCTGGGCCAGCGGCGTGAACCCATGCCACCGCGTCCACCCAACTGCGCGTAAGTGCCATTGTGTTGGTGCGGAAACAAAATACCCAGCGCACGGTCGGGGCCCGCAGCCAGCCGGGCGGTGGTGTCGCGCAAGTGTTCCAACTGGCGTTTGATGTGTTGGAACAACGTCACCACTTCAGCCGGGGGCTGGCCTTGCACCAAGGCACGTGCCAGCACGGGGTAGGCCTGTGCCACCTGTTGCGCCAACTCGCGGCATTGGGCCGCGTAGTTGTCGGCTTGCGTGGGGCTGCGGCTGGAGTGTTGCGCCGCCACGCGGGCGGTGTCGAACTGGGCCAGCAGGCTTTCGAGCTGTTGTTGTGCTGCCGACCAGGGGGAAGAAGGTGCGACCATGGTTGCCAAACGCCAAAAAAGGGTGGAAAAACAAAAGCGGTGACGGGCGCTGCGTGGGTTAGCTGGCGCTGCTGGAACGCCACAAATCGCGCGCGTTGCCCAACATCTTGTCGGCAATGGCTCCTGCGTTCACTTGAAACGAGCCGTTTTCAATCGCATCGCGCATCGCCTGCACTTTGTCGGCGTTAAAAACAGCATCAAGGTTTGAGCTGGACGCGACCATACTTTGCGTGGTGGACGATAACTGGACTTGCAACGAGGCACCCATAGCGGAAGCCTCGGTGGGGGGGCTGGCAGGCGCGACGGTAGGCGCTGACCTACCGGCGAGCTTGCCCGGTGCAGCGGGCGCTGCACTGACAGGCTTGTCTGACAGGTGGTTGATCTTCATGGCACTCTCCCAGCCCTTTGGTCGGGCTGTGTGTGTGCTCTATCGGCCAAAAGAAGGCCGACTTTACAGGATTTTTTGCGCTTTAGATTTGAATCTCGACCGTATCGGCGCTGCGCACCACGCCACTGATGACGCGGCCACTGGCCATGCGCACGCGCACATTCTGGCCCAAGTAGCCGTGGCCCACGGCCTCACCGTTGGCGTTGAGGGCAAACCCCTTGCCGCTGGCCACCACCTTGACCTGCGCTCCGGCAGAGAACAGTTGTGGTGGACGCACCATGTTTTGCCGCAACACTTGGCCGGGCATGATGGCGCGTACCGTTTCGCTGCCCACCCATTGTTCCTCGCTGGGCAACACGGGGGATACACCCTCGGCCCAATCCACCTCGGTGGCTTCCGCCATGTCGCGCGTGAGCACGGTGCCGGGGGTCAAGGTTTGGCGTACCGTCCACGCTGGCCCCCAGGCTTTGACGGTGATGGGCAAGAACACACTCCACGGGGTAGGGCCTTGCACGCAGCGCAAGCCGATGCGGCTGCGGCCCCACAGGCGGGTGTTGGGTGGCAAGAACGGCTCCACCCGTTGGCAAGGGGCCAGCCGCAAGCGGGTGTCGAGTTGGCCCACCACAATTTCGGGCCGCAGGTTGTTGGGGGCGCTGCTGTCGCGGTTGTGTTGCCACTGTTGTTCAATCCAGTGCTGGGCTTGTTGGCTCCAACTCTGTGTTTGGGCCCATGCGCCGGTGCAACACGCTGCGGCCACGCCACAGGCCAGTGCGGCTTGCCGTGCCCACTGCCGCAGTGCAGCAGGGGCACCCACGACGCGGTGGTTGGGCTGAATGGCAGTAGGGTGGGGGGGGAGCAAACGGTCGAGCATGGTACGTGCCACTGTACGCGCAGGGTACGTGGGCGCTGCGGGCAATAAAGGGGGTGTTTGTGGCCTTTATTGCGCCTTTGTGGCGCGGCCAGATTCTCACAATCGCGGTATCGAAGTGCTGCATGGGTTGCAGCGCACCTTGTATGTTGTGAGGCCCACCATGATTGAGCAATTGACAAACCGGATGGAGTTGTATTCCAACTCGTTGCAGTTGCGCTCGCTGCGTCAGCAGGTGATTGCCAGCAACATGGCCAACGTGGACACCCCCGGCTACGTAGGGCGCGATTTTGATTTCGCCAAGGCACTTAAAAATGCCAACAGCCAGCAAAAAAACGCCACCACAACGCTGCGCACCAGCGGCAGCACCGCCCTGAGTACCACCGACACAGGTCATTTGCGGCTGGTCAGCCATGTCAGCACCACCCCAGCGCAAGAGCACGCCAAGATGGCCTACAACGTACAAATCCAGCCTTCAGCGGACGGCAACAGCGTGGACATGGACCAGCAGCGCGCCAACTTTACCGACAACGCCATCCGTTACGAATCGACGTTGCGTTTCATTACCGGCCACGTCAAGACCATGCTCAGTGCCATTCAAGGCCAATAAACCACGTTAGGGGGATTCACCATGTCGATGTTCAGTATTTTCAGTGTGTCGGGCAGTGCCATCAGCTCGCAGGCGCAACGCCTCAACGTGGTGGCCAGCAACTTGGCCAACGCCGATGCCGTGGCAGGGCCCGATGGCCAAGCCTACAAAGCGCGCCAAGCGTTGTTCCAAACCGTGCCCCTGAGCAAAGACGGCGCGGCCAGCGGTGTGCGCATCAGCAACATTGTGGAAAGCGAAGTGCCCAACCGCCGCGTGTACAACCCACAACACCCCAGCGCCGACGCGCAAGGTTACGTGACGCATTCCAACGTCAACCCGGTGGAGGAGATGGTGAACATGATTTCGGCTTCGCGCGCCTACCAAAACAACGTCGAGGTGATGAACACCGCCAAGTCGTTGATGCTCAAAACCCTGCAAATGGGCCAGTAACCCGACATTGCACACATTGACACCGGAGCACC
>JBLIZX010000076.1:0-5763 GCA_048860285.1 Macromonas sp.
GTGTGCTTGTCGAGCACCAGCAAATGGCCTGAACCTTCACCGCCCAATGTCCAGTGGTGGCGGTGCAGTTCCTCCAGCACATAGCGGTCGCCCACCTTGGCGCGTACAAACTGCACGCCTTTGGCGCACAAGGCCAACTCCACCGCCATGTTGGTCATCAGCGTACCCACCACACCGGGCACCACCTGATCGCGACCCAAACGGTCGTTGACCAACACATACAACAACTCGTCACCGTTGTAGAGGCGACCCGCCGCATCCACCATTTGCAGACGATCGGCATCACCGTCCAGCGCAATGCCCACATCGGCTTGGTGCTGGCGTACCGCCGCCACCAGCGCATCAGGGTGGGTGGCACCCACGCCTTGGTTGATGTTCAACCCGTCGGGCTGGCAACCGATGGCAATGACTTCTGCACCCAGCTCGTGGAACACCTTCGGCGCGATGTGGTACGCCGCACCGTGCGCGGCATCCACCAAAATTTTCATGCTTTTGAGCGTCAACTCGTTGCCAAACGTGCTCTTGCAAAACTCGATGTAACGCCCGGCAGCATCGTCCAACCGGCGGGTCTTGCCCAAGTGGGCCGAATCCGCCCACACTGGCGGCTCATTCAAAGCCGCTTCCACCTCGAGTTCCCACGCATCGGGCAACTTATTGCCCTGGGCGCTGAAAAATTTGATGCCATTGTCGGCAAACGGGTTGTGGCTGGCCGAGATCGCCACGCCCAAACTGGCGCGCTGCGCACGCGTCAAATACGCTACCGCTGGCGTGGGCACGGGGCCCAGCAACACCACATCCACCCCCGCCGAGTTAAAACCCGACTCCAACGCCGACTCCAGCATGTAGCCCGAGATTCGGGTATCTTTGCCAATCAGCACCGTCGGGTGGGCCTCGGTGCGTTTGAGCACCCGCCCCACCGCATGGGCCAGCCGCAACACAAAATCGGGCGTAATAGGCGCTTGACCCACCGTACCGCGTATGCCATCGGTACCAAAATAGTGACGTTGCATTGTTAAATCCTGTGCGTGCTGTAATTGGCACCGATTTTATTTTCAATCCCCTCCATGCTGCTGCGCATCGTTGCCATTTTGTTTCCATTGTTTGCGATTGCAGCCCTGGGTTACGTGATCGGGCGACAGCGTCAACCCGACATGGCACACGCCAACCAGCTCAACATCGACGTGTTCGTACCTGCGCTGGTGTTCGCGGCCATGACGCGACAGGGCTTCCACGTCAACGCCCACTGGCCATTGCTGTTTGCCACCTTTGTGGTGATAGCGGGCTCGGGCGTGGCAGGCTGGGCGATTGCCCGTGCGCTGGGTATGGCACCCAAGACGCTGGTGCCCACTTTGATGTTCAACAACTGTGGCAACCTGGGCCTGCCACTGGCCGTGCTGGCGTTTGGCGAGCAAGCACTGGCTCCCGCCGTGGTGATGTTCGTGGTGTCGAACATCATGCACTTTTCGTTCGGCAGTTGGTACCTGAACCAGCAGATGGCCTGGTCGTCGGTCTGGAAATCGCCCACCGTGATCGCGTCGGTGGCCGGGCTGGCGGTCAACGCCGCAGGCTGGAGCATCTGGCCGCCGCTGCTGACCGCCATCAAAATGGTCGGCGATATCTCCATTCCGCTGATGCTGTTCGCGCTGGGCGTGCGGCTGGCGCAATCGCAAATCCAGGCCATCGGCATCGGGGTGCTGGGGGCCACGCTGCGGCCCGTGGTGGGCATGGTGCTGGCTTGGGGCACCGCCACTGCCATGCAACTGCCAGCGCAAGAACAGGCGCTGCTGCTGGTGTTTGGTGCCTTGCCTCCGGCTGTGCTCAACTACATGTTTGCCGAACGCTACCAGCAGGAGCCCGAAAAAGTGGCCTCGATGGTGTTGGTGGGCAACGTGGCCGCCTTGCTCTTCCTTCCCATCGCGCTGGCGTTGGCCCTGCCATAAGCCCGTCGGCGTTACGCCTCGGCCTGCATGGCCTGCCAGACCTTGAGCGCATCCACCGTGGCCTGCACGTCGTGGACGCGCACCACGCGTGCACCCCGATCCACCGCCAACAGCGCCGCCGCCACACTGGCCGCCACCCGGTCACGCGGCACCGTGTGCCCGGTCACTTGCCCCAGCGACGATTTGCGCGACCACCCCGCCAGCAGCGGATAGCCCAGCGCCAGCACCTCGGCCTGCCGCGCCAGCAAAGCGAAATTTTGCGGTACGGTCTTGCCAAAGCCAATGCCAATGCCATAGTCCAGCACAATCCGCTCGGCGGCCACGCCTGCAAGGCGCAACCGTTGCGCCTGCCCCGCCAGAAAATCCACCACCTGCGGTACCGCATCGCCGTGCATGGGCGCAACTTGCATGCTCTGCGGCTCTAGGTGCATGTGCATCAAACACACGCCACACTGCGGGTGCGCGGCCACCACCGCCACAGCATCGCCTTGGCCGTTGGCAAACGGACGTTGCAACGACCACACATCGTTGATGATGTCGGCCCCCGCATCCAAACACGCTTGCATCACCTCGGGCTTGTACGTGTCCACCGACACCGGCACCCCCAACCGCACGGCCTCGCGCACCAACGGCACGACGCGGGCCAACTCCTCCTCCAGTGGCACCGGCGGTGCGCCGGGCCGGGTCGATTCACCGCCAATGTCCAAAATGTCCGCGCCTTCACGCAGCAGCAGCTCGGCGTGCTGCAACGCGGTGCGTGTATCGGCATGGATGCCACCGTCGGAAAACGAATCGGGCGTGACATTCACAATCCCCATCACCTGCGGACGGATCAGGTCAATACGGAAACGGCTGGTTTGCCACACCGGTGTGGCGCTGGGTACTGCGTTCATAAGGAAACCCCAAAAAGAAAACCGGGGCAAGCCCCGGTAAAAAATCAAGCGACGGTCGGTGTCGGATCGTGCTTTACGGTGGGCGGCTGGTCACCGCCACCCCCACCCGTGGGCGGGTTGCGCGGCACCCAATCCTTGGGCGGGCGCGGCGGCTTGCCCGCCATGATGTCATCGAGCTGCTCAGATTCAATCGTTTCCCACTCCAGCAACGCTTTGGCCATCGCGTGCATCTTGTCGGCATGGTGCTCAATCAGGTCGCGCGCCAAACGGTACTGATCGTCGATGATGCGGCGCACCTCGCGATCCACCTGCTGCATGGTCTGCTCGCTCATGTGGGTGGTCTTGGTCACGGAACGGCCCAGAAACACCTCGCCCTCGTTCTCAGCGTACACCATCGGCCCCAAGGCATCGGTCATACCGTAACGCATCACCATATCGCGGGCGATCTGGGTGGCACGCTCAAAATCGTTGGAAGCCCCAGTGGTCATCTGGTGCATGAACACCTCTTCGGCAATACGGCCACCAAACAACATGCTGATTTGGTTGAGCATGTAATCACGGTCGTAGCTGTAGCGGTCTTTTTCTGGCAGGCTCATGGTCACGCCCAGTGCGCGACCGCGCGGGATGATCGTGACCTTGTGTACCGGATCGCACTTGGGCAGCAACTTGCCAATCAGCGCGTGGCCCGCCTCGTGGTAGGCTGTATTGCGGCGCTCTTCCTCGGGCATCACCATCGATTTGCGCTCCGGCCCCATGATGATCTTGTCTTTGGCCTTCTCGAAGTCCTGCATCTCCACCACGCGGGCGTTGCGACGCGCCGCCATCAGCGCAGCCTCGTTGCACAGGTTGGCCAAATCGGCACCGCTCATACCGGGCGTGCCACGGGCAATCACCTCGGGCTTGATGTCATTGCCAACCGGAATCTTGCGCATGTGAACGGCCAAAATCTGCTCGCGGCCCCGGATGTCGGGCAGCGTCACATACACCTGGCGGTCAAAACGGCCCGGACGCAACAGCGCAGCATCCAAAATGTCGGGCCGGTTGGTCGCGGCAATCACAATCACGCCCAAGTTGGTCTCGAAACCGTCCATCTCGACCAGCATCTGGTTCAAGGTCTGTTCGCGTTCATCGTTGCCACCGCCCAAACCAGCACCACGCTGGCGGCCCACCGCGTCAATTTCGTCGATGAAGATGATGCAGGGTGCGTTCTTCTTGGCGTTCTCGAACATGTCGCGCACGCGGGCGGCACCCACACCCACGAACATTTCCACGAAGTCGGAACCCGAAATGCTGAAAAACGGCACCTTGGCTTCACCCGCAATCGACTTGGCCAGCAAGGTTTTGCCGGTACCGGGCGGGCCTACCAACAGCAGACCACGCGGGATGCGTCCACCCAACTTCTGGAACTTGGACGGATCCTTCAAGAAATCCACCACCTCTTTGACTTCTTCCTTGGCCTCGTCGCAACCAGCCACGTCGGCAAACGTTACTTGGTTGGTGTTTTCGTCCAACATGCGGGCCTTGCTCTTGCCGAAACTGAACGCACCACCCTTGCCGCCACCCTGCATCTGGCGCATAAAGTACACCCACACCCCAATCAACAACAGCATCGGGCCCCAACTGACCAGCAACGTCATCAGCAGCGAACCTTCTTCACGCGGACGCACATCAAACGTCACATCGTTGGCAATCAAATCGCCGATCAACCCGCGGTCCAAATAAGTGGCGTTGGTGCGCACCCGGCGCTCATCCGTGGTCACGGCCACAATTTCGGTGCCATTCCCACCTTCCTGAATGACCGCGCTTTTGATGCGCTGGGCTTTCACCTCGTCCAGAAACTCGGAATAGCCCATGTAGCCCGCCCCGGTTGTGGCGCGACCGTCAAACTGCTTGAAGACGGTAAACAGCACCATAGCGATGACCATCCACACCGCCACTTTGGAAAACCACTGGTTGTTCAAGAAAAGCTCCAGAAGAAATCGAACATCGAGAAAATAGGGTTCATTTTAGGTGCATCAAGTCACCGGGGTGACAGGTAGGACAAAACCATGCTGAAAACAAGGCAACAGGGCCAACCCAACACACTGGATCGCCTTTATTTCAGACCCAAACCCACCAAAAAGGTTTCCGACGATTTGTCGCGCGACGACTTGGGCTTGATGGGCTTGACCACACGAAAAGTGTCTTTGAACAGCTTGACCAAAGGCGCGTAAGCCCCGCCGTGGAACAGTTTGACCACCAACGCGCCGTCGCATCGCACATGCTCGCGGGTAAAGTCCACCGCCAACTCCACCAGATGCTCAATGCGCGCCGCGTCCACCGAGTCCACCCCCGACAAATTGGGGGCCATGTCCGACACCACCAAATCGACCGTGCGGTAACTGCCGTCGGCCAGCCGCAACGCGTCTTTGAGCTGCGCCAGCACCGCCTCTTCGCGAAAATCACCCTGAATGAACTGCACGCCGTCGATGGGCTCCATCGGCAGCAAGTCCAACCCAATCAGCACACCTTGCAGCTCACCGGTGGCCGCCCCGTTGGGGGCCATGCGGCGGCGCAGGTACTGGCTCCAAGCACCTGGGGCACACCCCAAGTCCACCACGCATTGCCCCGGACGAATAAGATGGAAAGTTTCGTCAATTTCTTTGAGCTTGTACGCAGCGCGAGCGCGGTAGCCCTCTTTCTGTGCCAGTTTGACGTAGGGGTCGTTGACGTGCTGGTTGAGCCACGCCTTGTTGACTTTTTTACTTTGGGTTTTGACTTTCATGGGCGTGCAGCAGAAGAGAAGTGGGCAACCCGTTAGAATAACAGGCTGTACACGGTTGCGGGCCTCTAGCTCATGCTTGGTTAGAGCAGCGGACTCATAATCCGTTGGTGCGCAGTTCGACTCTGCGGAGGCCTACCAATGAAAACAACCACTTAGCGCCACGCGG
>JBLIZX010000077.1:0-7454 GCA_048860285.1 Macromonas sp.
GGGCCATGATGGCTTGGGCTTGGCTGACCAATTCGGCGTACGATTCTTCGGCTTGATTGATTTCGTAAGTCATGGTACTGACCTTTCTTTTGAAAAATTCCAACGGAACATTATTCTAATCTAACTTATTAAGCGCGACACGTTGCACCAGTCGCGCAATTCGTGGGGTAACTGGGTTTGCAAAGACAGCGTTTCTTGTGTGACAGGGTGTGTGACCGTCAATTTCCAAGCATGCAAAAACATGCGTTTTAAACCTTGTTTTTGCAACCATTTGTTGGTGTCAAAATGGCCATATTTGTCGTCCCCTGCAATCGGGTGCCCCGCAGAGGCCAGATGCACACGAATTTGGTGCGTGCGTCCGGTTTTGATGGTCACCGCCAGCAAAGAATAGGGCTGAGGCGGGGCACCATCGGGCATGGGCACCGCCACGCTGCCCAGCACCTTGACCAAAGTAATGGAGCGCATGCCTTCGGGGTCGTCGGCGCTGGTGACGCGCACACGGCGTTCGCCATCGGGCAACAGGTACTTGCGCAACGGTTGATCCAGCACTTTTTTGTTGGCAGGCCACACGCCCTGCACCAGTGCCAAGTAGGTTTTGCCGGTCTCGCGTTCACGAAATTGGTCTTGCAACGCCTTGAGGGCGCTTCTTTTCTTGGCAATCAGCAAAATACCGCTGGTTTCTCGGTCCAGCCGGTGTACCAGCTCTAACAGTGGGGCTGTAGGTCGGGCTTGGCGCATTTGCTCAATCACGCCAAACGACACCCCGCTGCCACCATGCACCGCCACACCGGCCGGTTTGTCGATGGCCAACAACACGGCATCTTCAAACAAGACGGGGAATTCACGTGCCGGGGCAACAGGCTGGCTTTGTTTGAGTTCGGCCCGCTCCGACAAGCGGATGGGAGGCACACGCAACACGTCGCCGTTTTGTACGCGGGTGTCGGCGCTGGCGCGGCCTTTGTTCACACGCACTTCGCCAGAGCGGATGATGCGGTAGATGTGGGTTTTGGGCACGCCTTTGAGTTCGCGCAGCAAATAATTGTCCAGCCGTTGGCCAGTGGATTCGGCATCGACCGTGAAATGCCGGACGTGGGCGGGTGTGAGCATGGAAGGGGCGCGCAAGTCTATAATCAAACCGGCTGGGCGCTGGTTGTAGAAGTTGGATATGCCGTCAAGTTTAAGGCAGTCGTGACAAGCAGCGCACCAAGCCAAAGTTGCCAACGCCAGCGTGTGGCCCGCTTGAGCGCATTAGCCGCCCCCGGACACACCTTTGGCGCTGAACCCGACGTTTGAAAACGCGAACCCGAAACGGAATACCCCCAACGTGAAGCTGGCCTTGTTGTGAGTGCCAGCTCCACGCGGATCCAAGTGACCACAAGAGCTGTAATACAGGCACACACTGTGTTGATCACCCACCTCCACGCGCCTATGCCCGGACGGGCTTGAGCACGCGGCCACGAGCTGCGCCCTCCATCCCGCTTTGTCCTGAGGCTCTCCGGCAATTCCTCCTCGTTCTCGTGCTCGGCCAACGGGTTCACGGCAGTGCGCCCCGCTGTGGGGCGGTTTGTTTGTTGTGATAAGAGGAAGAAACGATGAAACGCATGCTGATCAATGCCACCCAGGCCGAAGAACGCCGCCTGGCGATTGTCAACGGGCAAAAGCTGCTGGATTACGAGATTGAGATCGAAGGCCGCGAACAACGCAAAGGCAATATTTACAAAGCCGTTGTCACGCGCGTAGAGCCTTCGCTGGAAGCGTGTTTTGTGGATTACGGCGAAGAGCGCCACGGTTTCTTGCCGTTCAAAGAAATTTCACGCCAATATTTCCAAGGCAATGTGGCCCCATCGCAAGCACGCATTCAAGACGTGATCCGCGAAGGCCAAGAACTGCTGGTGCAGGTGGAAAAAGAAGAGCGTGGTAACAAGGGCGCTGCCCTGACCACTTACGTCAGTCTGGCGGGTCGTTACGTGGTGTTGATGCCCAACAACCCGCGCGGTGGTGGCGTGAGCCGCCGCATCGAGGGCGAGGATCGCGCCGAACTCAAAGCGGCACTGGAACAGCTGGAATACCCCAATGGCATGAGCATCATTGCCCGCACCGCTGGCATTGGCCGCGAAGCCGGTGAATTGCAATGGGATTTGAACTATCTGCTCAAGCTGTGGACGGCGATTGAAGGTGCCTCCAAAGCTGGCAAGGGTGCATTCCTGATTTACCAAGAGTCGAGCTTGGTGATTCGCGCCATTCGCGATTATTTCAATGTCGATATCGGTGAAATTTTGATCGACACCGACGACATTTACGAGCAGGCGCACCAGTTCATGGCGCACGTGATGCCGGAACACGAGCACCGCGTGAAGCGTTACCGCGACGACGCACCGCTGTTTAGCCGCTTCCAGATCGAACATCAGATTGAGACCGCTTACAGCCGCACCGTACAGTTGCCCAGCGGCGGCGCGATTGTGATCGATCAAACCGAAGCCTTGGTGGCGGTGGATGTGAACTCGGCACGCTCCATCAAGGGTGGCGACATTGAAGAAACCGCGCTGCGCACCAACTTGGAAGCCGCCGATGAGGTGGCGCGCCAAGCACGTCTGCGCGATTTGGGTGGCTTGATTGTGATCGATTTCATCGACATGGAGGAAAGCCGCAACCGCCGCGAGGTGGAAAGCCGCCTGCGCGACGCGCTGCGCCAAGACCGCGCCCGCGTCCAGTTTGGTGCCATCAGCAAATTTGGCTTGCTGGAGATGAGCCGCCAACGCCTGCGCCCTGCCCTGAACGAAGGCGCTTCGGTACCCTGCCCGCGCTGTGGTGGTTCTGGCCATATCCGCGACACCGAATCGTCGGCGTTGCAGATTCTGCGCATCATTCAGGAAGAGTCGCTCAAGGACGGCACTGCCGCAGTTTTGGTGCAAGTGCCGGTGGAGGTCGCCAGCTTCCTGCTCAACGAGAAGCGCATCGAGATCACCAAGATTGAGCTCAAGCAGCGCATCAACGTGATGATGGTGCCCAACAAGTCGCTCGATACCCCGCACTACAAGCTGGAACGCCTTAAACACGACGACCCGCGCCTGGAAAACATGGAAGCCAGCTACAAGCTGGTCGAGGAAATCGAAGAAAGCGAGACCGTGACGCGCCGCAGCCACGAGCGCGCCAACCGGCAAGAGCCGGTCATCAAGGGCGTGTTGCCCGATGGCCGCGCTCCAGCCGCCGCCCGCATGGAGCCCACCCCGGCCCCCGCTCCTGCGCCATATTACAGCGCACCGCCCGCTCCGCCGGCACAAGGCCACTACCAACAAGCCACCGGCTACGGGTACGCCATGCCCAGCACCGCACCAGAGCAGGCGGAAACGGGCTTTTTTGCCTGGTTGCGCCGTCTGTTTGGTGTAGCGGCCACACCACCCAGCGGGCCGGTTCGGGTCGCACCACCCATGCAGCCAGCGGCCCCGGCGTATGGCGAACCACGCCAACCTGAATATGGTGCAGGCCATGAACGCCGCAACGCTGGCCCACGCAACAGTGCGCCGGGCACACGCCGCAACGAAGGTCGCACCGACCACCGCAACGCTCCAGTGCGCGGCGAGCGCGCTCCAGAAGCGCGGGAGGGTCGCAACAACCGCCCGTACGGCCAAGACGCACAACAAGACAGCCGCCCCAGCGAAGGCCGACGCAACGGCCGTGACGCGGGCACGCGCGACGAACAACGCGACAGCCCAGCCCGCAGCGAACGTGGTGAGCGCGGGGAACGCAGCAACGATGGCCGCGACACCCGGCGTGAACGTGGCGAACGCGGAGAGCGTTACGAACGGACGGAACGTCAACGTGAACCTCGCCCAGTGGACACGGTGGTGAACCTGGATACCCAAACCGTAGAAACGGTGGAATCCAGCACGCCCCTTCACAACGACAACCGCCGCGAGCGCCACACCGAGCGCAATGCAGAAGGTCGTCGCCGCAATGGCCGCCGCCAGACCACCGATGCCGAAACCACTGTGGGCACGGGTGATTCCGACAACAAGCCGTGGACCGAAACACCAGCGGAAACACCGGTGCCCCATGTGACCGACAGCACCAGCAACGTCGCACCGACCGAGGACATCCCGGTCAACACAGCAGCAGAACGCCCGGTGCGCGAACGCCGTAGCCGCGACCGTTATGGCCGTGACCGCCGCAGCCGCCAAGACAACAGCGACACCACAGCGGCTAACGGTGACACCGAAGCGGTAGCGGGTGATGCTCAACCTGTGCGCAGCTCGTACTTTGCGCAAGCGGTCACACCAGCGGCAGAAACGGCCACCAGCGTGGCGGAGACCACCGCCATCAGCACGGAAGTGAGCACAACGGAAGTTGCAGCCGTCGGCACAGCCACCGCGCCCGCAGTGGTAGAGACCGTGGAGACCGCACCAGCGGCCACCGCCGTTGCCACCACCGAAGACGTGCCCAGCGTTGCCGCAGCAGAGGTCACCACACCAGCGTTTGAGCTGCCGCTGGAAGCATTGCAAGCGTTGGCACGCGCCGCTGGCTTGGAGTGGGTGCAATCCGATGCCAACAAGGTGGCGCAGGTACAAGCTGCCATTGCCGCTGAACCGCAACCGGTGCATGTGCCGCGTGAACCCAAGCCCGTCGTGTTGCCGGACGAAGGCCCACTGGTGCTGGTAGAAACCCGCCGCGACCTGCGTGAACTGCAATTGCCCTTCGAGGCCACGCCAGCGGCCTGATGCCGCAGAGAACCTGCCACCGCTTTCCTGTCTGTGGGGGTGGTGGCGGGCCGGATTGTTGCAACCGGCTTTAACCGCCCTGTTTTGCCATGAACACCACCGCATCCTCGAACACCGAAGCATCTTCCGCCACCGATACAACCCAAGCCACGCCACCCGCCGTTCCAGCACTGGAGTGGAGCGAGAGTCTGGTGGTAGGTAACGCCCGCATGGACGACACCCACGCCGAATTTGTGGACATGGTGGCACGCCTACGCGCTGCCCCCTCTGCCGAACAACTGGCGCTGTACCGCGAACTGCTGGCCCACACCGTGGAACACTTTGAGCGCGAAGACCGCTGGATGCAAGCCACCGGTTTTGCCGCCGACAACTGCCACAGCGGTCAGCACGCTACCGTGCTCGACACCATGCGCAAGGTCGAAAGCCACTACCTCGAAGGCGATACCGACATCCTGATCCGTATGGCCGAAGCCTTGGCCGAATGGTTTCCGCAACACACGCAGAACATGGACGCTGGCTTGGCCATGCACATGAACAACCTGGGTTTTGATACCGCCACCGAAACGCTGACCGACCCCAGCCGCACGGTGCCAGAAGCGTCCATGTCGGGCTGCGGCAGCGTCAGTTGTAGTTGACGGCAACCACAGAAAAAAAACTCAGAGCGGGCCCAAGTGGCCCGTTTGCAGTTGCAGCACCCGGTCGCAACGCTGGGCCAGTTCACGGTCGTGCGTGACCAGCACAAAGGCGGTGCCTTGCTCGCGCGCCAGTTGCAGCATCAACTGGAACACAGCGTCGGCGGTGCTGCGGTCCAGGTTGCCGGTCGGCTCATCGGCCAGCACGCAAGCCGGGCGGTTCACCAGCGCGCGCGCAATCGCCACCCGCTGGCGTTCACCGCCCGAGAGTTCAGCGGGCCGGTGCAACAACCGCTCTTGTAAGCCGACCTTGGCCAACCACTGTGCGGCCTCTTGGGCCGCCGCCGCGCGCGGCTGACGGCGTATCCACAGCGGCATGGCCACGTTGTCTTGCGCGCTGAATTCGGGCAGCAGGTGGTGGAACTGGTACACAAAGCCCAAGTGCTGGTTGCGCATCGCACCTTGTTGTGCGGGGCTCAGGCGGGCCAGGTTCTGGCCTTGCAGCTCGACGCTGCCACTGGTGGGGGCCTCCAGCCCACCCAACAGGTGCAGCAGGGTGCTTTTGCCGGAACCGGACGCACCCACAATCGCCACCGTTTCACCGGCGTGGATGTCCAGATCGACACCGTGCAGCACCGTCACATCCAACCGGCCTTCGTGGAAACGCTTGACCAGACCACGCGCGCGCAGCACGGGGTGTTTGACAGTGGGTTCATTCATAACGCAGAGCCTCCGCCGGGTTGACGCGGCTGGCACGCCAGCTCGGGTACAAAGTGGCCACAAATGCCAGCACCAGTGAAATGACCGCAATCGGCACGATGTCGCCCTGCTGCGGATCGCTGGGCATGCGGCTGATGAGGTACACCTCCTGCGGCAGGAACTTGGCCCCCAACAGGTGCTCCAGCGCGGGCACCAAGGTGTCGATGTTGAACGCCACGCCCAGCCCCAGCGCCAGCCCGGCCAAGGTGCCAATCACGCCCACCATCGCGCCCTGCACCACAAAGATGGCCATGATGCTGCCCGGACTGGCCCCCAGCGTGCGCAGGATGGCAATGTCGGCGCGTTTGTCGGTCACGGTCATCACCAACGTGGACACCAGGTTGAATGCGGCCACCGCCACAATCAGCGTCAGGATGATGAACATCATGCGTTTTTCCAACTGTACGGCGGCAAACCAAGTGCGGTTTTGGCGTGTCCAGTCGCGCAACAGCAACTCGCCACTGAGCTGACCGGCCAGTTGCTGCGCCACTTCGCGTGCCTGATGCAGGTTTCGGATTTTGAGTCGCACGCCGGTCGGGCCTTCCAGTCGGAAAATGCGGGCCGCGTCGTCCTGGTGCAGCATGGCCAGCGTGGAGTCGTACTCGTAGTGGCCGGAATCGAACACGCCCACCACCGTCATTTGCTTGAGGCGCGGCACCACACCCGCCGGGGTGACTTGACCGCTGGGCGCGATCAGTGTGACCACATCGCCCACGGCCACACCCAAGCCTTGTGCCAATGCGCCGCCCAACACGATGCCAAACTGGCCCGGCTGCAACTGCGGCAGCACGGTCTGCGCCATGTCGGCGGCCAGGCTGGTCACGCCGGGCTCCAGCGCCGGGTCGATGCCGCGCACCAGCACGCCTTTCATGTCCTCGCCACGCGCCAGCAGGCCTTGGGCGGCGATGAACGGTGCGGCCCCAATGACCTCGGGGTGGGCGCGGACTTCGCGCAAGGTACGAACCACATCGGGCAAGGCCTCGCCGTGTGGGGTAAACACCTCGATGTGCGACAGCACGCCCAGCATGCGGTCGCGCACCTCTTTCTGGAAGCCGTTCATCACGCTCAACACAATGATGAGCGCCGCCACGCCCAGACCGATGCCCAGAAGGGACACGCCACTGATGAAGGAAATAAAACCGTTGCGCCGTGTGGCTCGGCCCGCGCGGGTGTAGCGCCAGCCCAATAGAAATTCGTAAGGAAGTTGCATGGATGCTTGTGAGTTCAACGCGTGATTGTGGCATCCCCGACAATGGCGGGTTATGCCCGCTGCACCATCTCCCCCGACTTTGTCCAGTTCTGCGGCCCATGTGCTGCTGCCCTACGCCAGCGCCAGCGCCGAGGCGTG
>JBLIZX010000078.1:0-3325 GCA_048860285.1 Macromonas sp.
CACGTGGCCACTGCCGTGGAAAGGATTCCAAAAAGAACACCCCGAACAAGCGCGCGAACTGGTGGTGCGTTGGACCACCGAACCACTCATCAACAACAGCATTGTGGCGCGCGACGACGTGCCCGCCAGCGTGGTGCAACAAGTGGTGCATGAACTGCTGCACCTGCACACCAGTGCCGAGGGGCGCGCCCTGCTGGCGCGGCTGCCACTGTCGCGTTTTGAAGCCGCCAACGACGCGCATTACCAAGTGATCCGAGATTTCTTGACCCATTTTGAACGCGATGTGCGTCCACTGAAAGCACCAACGCCGTGAAAACCTCCTCTTGGCGGATCAGCGCACCACAATCGTTCAAACGCCAAATTGTGGTGGTGTTTGTGCTGGGGTTGTCGCTGCTGATTGCGGCGGTGGCAGCGTATTCCGTCATCAGCCAGCGCAGCAACCTGTACCGCGAAAACCACCGTGCGGTCATGGGGCTGGCACAGTCGCTGGCCGTGAGCGCACGCCCCTGGGTGCTGGCCAACGACGTGGTGGGGCTGCAAGAAGTGATTGCATCGTTCCAAAGCTACCCAGCCCTGCGCCATGCGATGGTGGTATCGCCCCAAGGCCGCGTATTGGCGCACAGCGATGCCAGCAAAATTGGGCTGTTTTTGGTCGATACCACCAGTTTGCAACACCTGGGCCTACTGCAACCCAACCAAACCACCACACCACACATACTGGCCGACAACGACAACGTGCTGGATGTGGCGGTACCGGTGCTGATTGAAACACGCCACGTTGGCTGGGCACGCGTGGCGTTGGGGCGCGACAGCATTGCCACCGACCTGCGACAAGCCACCTACTACAACGCCGCTTTTGTGCTGCTGGCCATGACGCTGGCGCTGCTGGCAGCGCGCTGGATTGCGCAACGCTTGGGGGCGGGCATCAACGAACTGGTACAAGTCACAGAACAAGTGCGCGACGGCCACATGGACGTGCGGGCCACTCCCGACGTGCGGGCCCACCACGAGATTCAGCACCTGGCCGACAGCTTCAACCGCATGCTCGATGCGCTGCAAGCCAGCAAGCAAGCCCAGCGCGATGCGGCACGTTACAGCAACAGCCTGATCGAAGCCCACCTAGACCCGCTGCTGGTGATTGGACTCGATGGCCGCCTGACCGATGTCAACCCCGCCGCCGAGGCAGCCACTGGCCACACGCGAGCAACCCTGCTGGGCAGCGACTTCAGCCAACACTTCACCACACCAGAGCGGGCACGCAGCCTGCACAACCGTGTCTTGACCCCGATGTCGGTGGTGGACTGGCCATTGTCGATTCAGCACCGCGACGGCCATGTCACCGACCACCTGTTCAACGCCACGGTGTTCCGCAACGCCGAAGGCGTGGTGCTGGGCGTGCTGGCGGTGGGGCGCGACATTACCGAACGCCAACGCCACGAAGCCGAACTGCGCCGCTACAAAGACCACTTGGAAGAAGAAGTGCAACAGCGCACCGCCGACTTGGTGCTGGCGCGCAACGCCGCCGAGGCCGCCAACCAGGCCAAGAGCGCCTTTCTGGCCAACATGAGCCACGAACTGCGCACGCCACTCAACGCCATCTTGGGGTTTTCCAACCTGATCCGGCACGACCCGCTGCTGCCCGAACCCATGCGGCCACACTTGGACATCATCAACCGCAGCGGCGAACACCTGCTCACCCTCATCAACGACGTACTCGACATGGCCAAGATCGAGGCTGGGCGGGTGCAACTGCAACAGGTACCATTCGACTTGGGCGGACTGGTGCGTGACGTGATCGACATGATGCAAATCCGTGCCCAAGAAAAGGGTCTGCGGCTGCTCATCGACCAATCGTCGAGCTTTCCGCGCTACATCGTTGGCGACGAACCACGCCTGCGCCAAGTTCTCATCAACCTGCTGGGCAATGCGGTCAAATTCACGCCACAAGGCGGCGTGGCCATCCGGTTGGGCACATCCCACCACCAACCACCGCATCTGGTGATTGAAGTCGAAGACTCCGGCCCCGGCATTGCGCCCGCCGACCAAGAACGCATCTTCTTGCCTTTTGTGCAACTGGGCGAACAGGGTATCAACAAAGGCACCGGGCTCGGACTGGCCATCACGCGCCAATTCGTGCAACTGATGAAAGGCAGCATCGGCCTGGACAGCCAACCGGGACGGGGATCGATTTTCCGGATCGACTTGCCACTGCAAACCGCCTCAGAAACCGATTTGATGCGCCCCACCAGCGGGCCTTCGCACGGGTTGGTGCTGGGACTGGAGTCTGGCCAGCCTCTGTACCGCGTTCTGGTGGTGGAAGACCAACGCGACAACCAACTGCTGCTGTCGCGTTTGCTCGAAACCGTGGGCTTTGCCTGCAAAATTGCCGAAAATGGCCTTGAGGGCGTGCGCTTGTTCCAAGAATGGCAACCCCACTTTATTTGGATGGACCACCGCATGCCCGTCATGGACGGTGTGGAGGCCACACGGCACATCCGCCAACTGCCACACGGGCACGAGGTCAAAATCGTGGCCGTGACCGCATCGGCACTGCAAGAGCAACGCGACGAATTGCTGGCCGCTGGCATGGACGACTTTGTGCGCAAGCCCTACCGCTCCAACGAAATTTACGACTGCATGGCCAAACACTTGGGCGTGCGCTACATTTACGAAACCACCGGCAACGGCTCCACTGGGGCTGCGGCCAGTGCGCCCCTGACACCCGACATGCTGGGCCGCCTGCCCACCGCCACCCGCCAGCAACTGCGCCAGGCGCTCGAAAGCTTGGACAGCAACGCCATTGCAGCGGCCCTGCAAACGGTGCAACAGCAAGATGCCGCACTCTGTCGGGCCTTGTCCTCGCTGGTGGACAATTTCGACTACCCCACCATCCTCAATGCCCTCAACGCCTTAACATAGGCCCACCATGCCCGAATCCGGAAAAATCCTGGCGGTGGACGATACACCCGCCTCTCTCAAACTCCTGACCGAATTGCTCAAAGCCGAGGGCTACGACGTGCGCTCGGCCATCAACGGAGAACTGGCGCTGCGTTCAGCACAGCAAAATCCGCCGGAGCTGGTGCTGCTCGACATCCGTATGCCCGAGATGGACGGCTTTGAGGTGTGCCGCCGCCTCAAGGCCCAACCGGCCACCGCGCACGTGCCGGTGATCTTTGTCAGCGCACTGACCGACACCGACGAAAAACTGCACGGCTTTGAGCTGGGCGCGGTGGATTTTGTGACCAAACCCTTCCAGCGCGAAGAACTGCTGGCCCGCGTGCGCACCCACCTGGAAATGGAACGGCTGCGCAACCACCTGGAAGAT